>JAEYTU010000283.1 GCA_023433825.1 Planctomycetota bacterium | reverse complement strand
GAAAGCCTCGCCGAATCCGCCAATTCGCCTGCGTTTTCGCGGGGGCCGTTGCATCGAGAATCGCGCGACTGCGAGTCTCGCGAGTTCTTCCACGGGCTGCTAGCGGGCCGTCGCGGAAGCGCGCCGTTCAGCCGTCGGCGGCACTCGCGTCACGTCCGGCGAGCGGCGTGGTCGTGGGCGCGGCGGACGCGGCGGCGGGTGCGGGTGCGGGCGCAGCGGGTGTCGTGGCGGCGACGCTGACGAACTCCCGGGCGAACGCCTCGTAGTCGCGCGCGCCGTTCGACTCCGGCGCGTGTTCGAAGATCGTCTTCCCGAAGCTCGGGGCCTCGGCCAGCTTGACGTTCGAGCGGATCATCGTCTTCGCGACGATGTCGCCGAAGTGTCGCCGAATCTCGTCGAGCACTTCGTTCGTCAGGTTCGTCCGCAGGTCGACGAGGCACGGCAGGATCGAGTGGATCCGAAGCGCCGGGTTGAGCCGGCGCCGCACCAGCGCGACGACCTCCATCAACTTCGCCATGCCCTGCAGCGCGAAGTACTCGGTCTGCAGCGGGATCAAGACCTCGTCGGCCGCGACCAGCGCGTTCGCCGACAGCACGCCGAGCGCCGGCGGGCAGTCCATCAGCAACACGTCGAACGTCGTCGACGCCTCCAGCTTCTCGAACGCCTCGCGCAGGATCGTCTCGCGTCCGATCCGGTTCGCGAGCACCTGCTCGACGCCGGCCAGCGACGTGTCGGCCGGTGCGAGGAACAGTCCGTCGGTCGACGTCGGCTGGATCAGATCGGTCAGCGGCAGATCGTCGACGAACAGGTGCGTCATCGTCTTCGTCGCGAGATCCGGGCGTCGGTCGAGGTGGATCGTCAGGTTGCCCTGCGCATCCATGTCGAGGAGCAGGACGCGCAATCCGGAACGGGCCAGCGCCGCGCCGAGGTTGGCCGCCGTCGTCGTCTTGCCGACGCCGCCCTTCTGGTTGATGACCGCCACTTTCCGCATCGCCGCCTCCCAATGCCGACCGCACGAAAGCGCGGGAGTCTAACCAGACTCGGCTAACTGCCGAGCGGGAGCAGGAGGCCGAGATCGGTGACGCGCAGCGGGCCGTCGTGCACGAACGGCTCCGCCGCCTTGCAGCCGACCCGGCTGCCGTGGAACCGATCCGCCGCGAGAGCGCGTTCCATCGGATCGAGCCCACGAACGAGGTGCGTGCGCTGACTCGCCGCGATCTGCGACGCGTAGCACGCGATGACCTGCTGCTTCGCGTCGACGTGGTCGGTGATGTCGACGCACAGCGTCGGCTCGACGGCGTCGTGACTTGGATAGAACAGCAGCATCCCTGGGCGGAACGGCTCGCCGAGTTCGGGGTGCACGTTGCGCAACCCGGCATGGAACCACGCGCGCCGCGCGACCTTCCCCGTCGCCTCGTGATCGGGATGCAAGTCCTTCGGCCACGGCGCGAACATCAGCCGCGGGCGATGCCGTCGAATGGCGCCGAGGACGGCCGCCAGCGCCGCGTCGTCGTCGCGCAGCGCCGTGTCGGGCAGCGCCAGGTTCTCGCGCGCGGCGACGCCGAGCATCGCCGTCGCGGCGGCGCATTCCGCGGCGCGCAGGTCGGCCGTCCCGCGGGTCCCCTTCTCGCCGCGCGTCATGTCGGCGAGCACGACGCGGCGACCGGCCGCGACGAGCTTCAGGATCGTGCCGCCGCAGTGGATCTCGGCGTCGTCCGGATGTGCGGCGAGGATCAGGGCGTCGGCGTTCACGGTGCGAGACTCACAGCTCGAGGACCCCGTGGCTCGTCGCGAAGGGATCCGCCGCGCCGAGGACGGCGGTCGCGAGCTCCTTGCCATGCGAGACCAGGAACGGCAGCGCCGGCAGAACGCGCTCCTGCATCCGTTCGCGCGGCCACAGGTTGCTGCACAGTCGGCGGATCTGCCGCAGCCCGGTGCCCTGGCGGTTTTGGCGCGAGTTGCGCAGCTTCTGCGCGAGCTTCTCGAGCTCTTCGAGCGTCTTCTGGCGAGCGCGTTCGGCCGCGCCGAGGACCTGCGGATCCTCCTGCCGGACCTGCGTCACGATCGCGCCGCGCGATTGCTTCAACGACTCGGTCAAGCCGTCGACGACGTCTTCGAGATGCTCACCGGTCTCGCCGGGAAGGCTCGCCGCGAGCGCGTCGGGGCCCTTCGTCAGATCGGACAAGTCCCAGTGGAACCGGTGCAGCAGCTTCGCGAGCGACGGCTCGACGAGCGTCAGCGACGCGCGCGGCACGAGGATCGGCTGCGGGACACCGAGTTGGCGGTAGAGCGGCCCGGCGACGGCGAGGTACGCGAGTTCGCCGGGTCCGACGACCGACGCGACCGACGGCAGACACGCGTCCTGCCACAGCGGGCGCAGCAGCACGCCAGGGCTCAGCGTCGACACGCGTGGCGTGGCGTCGCCGTCGGCGAGAGGGAGCCGCCGCCCGCCGACGTGCTGGAACATCGCCGTCGCACCCGGATCGAGCGTGATCTCCTCGCCGGCGTCGGCGAGGTCGTCGAGCACGGCGCGCTGCTGCTTGTGGATCGCGTTCGTCTGCTCCCACCAACGTCCGAGCACGTCGAACGCCGGCGGCGGCAGATCGCGCGGCTCGACGACGACGAGGCCGTGTTCGCCGAACAGCGCGAACAACATGCGGGCGAGTCCGGCGCCGAGCGTCTCGTCGGGGTGCTTCGGTCGAAAGATGTCGAACGCGAACTCGCGGAACTCGCTGTTCGGCAGCAGGTCCGACGCCGCGGCGAGCAGTTGGTCCATCGCACTGCCGACCGCGATGTCGCGCAGCGGCTCGCCGGAGCGCTGCAGGTCGATGCGCAGTCGCTGGACGTCCTGGTTCGCATTGACGAGGAACGCGCGATTCGCCTCGTCGAGATCGTGGTCGTCGGTGTGATTCCAGAACAGCGGCACGATCTTCGGCGCGTTGGGCTGCGCCGAGAGTTCACGGGCGAGGCGAACGGCCGTCGCGGCCTTGTGCAGCGAGTAGAGCGGGCCGCCGAGCAGCGCCGGTTGCTGCCCGGTCACGACGACTTGCGCGCCTTCGGCGATCGCGCGGCACGACGCCAGCACGGCGTCGGGAGCATCGTGGCGGCGTGCGTAGTCGGCCAACGCGGACGCGAGCTGCGCCGGCGGGACGATCCGGCGCGCGTTCAGCGGCGCTCGCGCGAGCAGATCCTTCGGATCGCGCGGCCGCGTCCCGAGGTACGGACGCAACTCGGCGTCCTCCTCCAGGTAGCGCAGCAGCATCGCGGACGCTCCGAGCTGTCGGAACGGGACGTGTCGGAGTCTGGTTTCCATCAACGGGCTCTCGCCTGCGCGACGACCGCTCGAACTTCCGCCGCGAACGCCGCGGCCGCATGTTCGATGGAGTCGGCGTAGCGGTCTTCGGCACGGGCGAACGTCTGCATGACGGCGCGGCTCTGCGTGACCAGTGCGCCGAGCCCGGATGCGTCGAACGCCGGTAGAACGTCGGCGACGCGCGCACCTTGCGCGCCGACGCCGGGCAGCAGCAGCCACGCGCGCGGCATCCGGCGGCGCAGTCGAACCAACTGCTCGGGCCACGTCGCGCCGACGACGGCGCCGACCGTGCTGTAGCCGTCCGCAGGTCCGAGATCGCGGCCCCAGCGATCGACGGCCGTCGCGAGAACTTCGGACAACGTTCCCTCGGGCGTAGCCAAGTCCTGGAACTCCGCGGCCGATGCGTTGCTGGTCCGCACCAGGACGAACAAGCCGAGCCCCGAGCGCCGGCTCTCGTCGAGGAACGGCGCGAGCGAGTCGGTGCCGAGCATCGGATGCAGCGTCACGGCGTCGGCGATGCGCGCGTGCCCGTCAGCGTAGGCCTCCGCCGTCGTGCCGATGTCGCCGCGTTTGACGTCGCCGATCACCAGCAATCCGAGTGCGCGCGCACGCCGACACGTCGTCTCGTAGGCGGCGTAGCCTTCGGCGCCGTAGCGCTCGAAGAACGCGATGTTCGGCTTGACGGCGGCGACGTGACGCGCGAGTCGCGGCAACACGCTCTCGTAGAACGCGACGATCCGTTGTGCGGGTGATGCACCCGGCGCGACGGCGTCGGGCAACGCATCGAGTCGCGGATCGAGTCCGACGACGGCTGGCGGGAAGTCCTCGACGAGGATCCGCGCCGTCAGGCGGCTCGAGAAGTCGTGCGACATGCCGGGCGCGAAGCCTACGGAATGGCGGATCGAGGTGTAGCGAATTGCACGGCGACTCTGTTTCCTATCGCGCCCCCGAAGCTCTGTAGGCAGTAGAGGACTTTGCCGATGGTCGTCGTGTTCGTGCCCAAAGAGACGTCGCCGTTCGAGAAGCGCGTCGCTGCGACACCCGAGACGGTGAAGTCGCTGGCCAAGCAAGGCGTCGAAGTGCTCGTCGAGACCTCGGCCGGTGCAGCTGCGGGGATGTCGGATGCCGATTTCGTCACCGTCGGCGCGCGCATCGTCGCGAACGCGAAGGACGGCTACGGCACGGCCGACATCGTGCTGAAGGTGCGCCCGCCGAACGACGACGGTGAAGTCGCCGCGCTGAAGCCGGGCACGATCCTGATCAGCAGTTTGCAGCCGACGACGCGATTGCCGCTCGTTCGCGCGCTCGCCGAAGCGAAGGTGACGACGTTCGCGCTCGACCTGATGCCGCGCATCACGCGCGCGCAG
>JAEYTU010000211.1 GCA_023433825.1 Planctomycetota bacterium | reverse complement strand
GTGCCAGACGCACCGGCAACCGAACGTCGCGACGTCGAGCCGATCGAATCCGCGGCGTCGCGGCTTCGCGTCGACGAACCGGTTCGGAACGATGCATCGGCTGCGACGTCGTCACCCGTCGCGCCGCGCGCCGTTCGACTTCGGGGTCGCGCACCGACGGAGCGCGAGACGCTGCTTGCGACGCGGGGGTATCGAGCGATTCAGAAGGCGTCGCTGGAGCAGGTTCGCCGCCTACAAAACGCGACGTCGACGGCAGACGTCGAGCGTCTCTACAGCGACCATCTGTCGGCCGCCCTCGCGCCGATCCAACTCGCGATGCTCGCCCGCGGCGACGTCTTCGTCACCGAGATGGGGCTCAACCTGCCGAGCGACGACAAATCCTACTACCCGAACTTCGCCTCGCTGCCGGGCGGTGTGCAGCTCAACTTCGAGATCGATCTCGACCTGTACCCGCACGTGCGAGGTCTGCTCGAGGCCTGCGAACAGGCGCGCGGCAACGTCGACGCGCAACGCGCTGCGAGCTGGAACGAACAGCCGTTCGACGTGCGCAAGTCACGGATCGAGGCCGCGACAGCGGCGCGTCGCGCGGCAAGTGAGCACGGCACGGCATTGGGTGCGCTGCTCGCGCGAGGCACGCCGCTCGACGCTCCGGAAGCGAGAAGGCTCGCCGACGCGATGTCTGCACTCAACGCGCCGCACAACGACGTGCCGTACGACTACGACCCAGCGACGTTCGAAACGCGCGCCAAGCCGCAGCGGCGACGCTGAACCAGATGACGTTCCCCGGCAGGCAATCGCTCGTCGTCACCTGTCTGCTCGGTGGCATCCTCGGGCTGATCGTCTGGAACGCCGACGGACCCGCTCGTCACGCGCCAGGCTCGCTCGACGATGCGCCTGCGGTGCTGCCGAGGAGCGACGACATCGGCGCGGTCGATCGAGTCGAACGCACCCCATTCCCTTCCACGGTGATCCCGCGGAGGTCGAGCCCCGCGGCTCCGCAGCTCTTCGAGAACGCCGCCGACAAGGGCATCGCGCTCTGTGACCATTGGATCGGCTACTACGAGACTCCTCAGGGAAAGCTGCTCGGCGGAGCGAGCTTCGGCCGAGTGTCCCTCGAGGAGGCGGAACGGAATCCGGAGTTCAACCCGAAGCGATCGGAGTTGAGCGAAGCCGAGCGCCTTGCGCTCGCATTCGCGATGCGGCCGTTCGACGAGGCCATGACACGCGCGAGTCTCGACGTCCACCGATCCCAGTGGCAAGCGATCCGCGACAAGGTCTTGGCCGGCGACTTCGTCGTCGCCTCTCACGCGACGAGCGCGGACAAGTTGCAAGAGGTGCAAACGCGGGCGACGGCGGAGTTCGAACGTCGAACCGGAATCCAAACTGGCCTCCGCGTGATGATGACTGGGGTTCCCGACGTCGTGGACGGTCACTCGCGAATCATCGCCCTCGTGCGCGGCGAATCGCATGGTCACATCGAGGCCTGGGACGCCGTCGAGCGCGCAAGCGAAGCGCGAACCGCAGCCATCAAGGATTGGTTCGCGAACCTCTCCCGAGACCGCTGAGCCAGGCGCGCCAGAGTTTCCGCGTCCCTACGAGATCGCCCCGACCGCCCCCGCCTGCAACTTCTGCCACAGGTGCAGCATCCCGAGGCTGCACGCATCCGCGTATTCCTGCAGCGCCGCTGCGATCTTCGCGCGCGTCGCGGCGCGCGTGCGTGTGTTGACGAGGCGCAGAAAACTCTGACCGACGCTGGCGTCGTCGTGCACTTCGCCGCCCTCGGGCAGCGGATCGCCGAACGTCTCCAGTACACGCGGCAGCGCGAACGAGCCGCGCAACCCCTGCGCGTAGAGCCCGAGACGGACGACGCGCTGCAGGTCGACCGGCTCCAGATTCAGCAGGCTGCGGATCTCGGCCTTCGGATCGACCTGATCCTCCAGCATCTCGCGCAACCGCTCGCCGAACGTCTCCGACCAGACGACCGTGGTCCCGCCGCTGCGCAGCAGCGACGCGAGGCTCGCGACGAACTCCGACCGCGGATCCTTCGTCCCGTCGCCGCAATGCACGGCCTTCGTGATCGTGCCGTCCTTGTGCAGGGTGTGGACCGACCACAGGAACGGAACGTGCTGCCAAGGCCGGCTGCCGTCGAACAACGGCAGCACCTGCAGCAGCGTGTGGAACGACAGGAAGTGCAGCGGCGGCGTCCGCGCTGCGAGTTCGAGCTTCACGTGTGGCTCGACGACGACGATCCCCTCGTTGACCGCGCGCAGCGCGCGTCGCTGGACGAGCGTCAGCCCCGGCTGCTTCGCGTCGACTTGCGTCATCGACTCGATCGCCTGCTCGTGGAACCCGTACTCCTGCTGCCGCGACAACTCCGGCAGCTCGATCAGCGGATGCTCGGGCCCTTCCGCACAGCAACGCGGCAAGTAGTGGCACTCGATCGGCGCGCGACACCACGTCCCGGTCGGCAGCTCCAACGTCGACTCGTCGGCGAGCACGGATCGAAACCCGTTCAACTGCTCCTCGACGCGCGGCACGAGCCGCCGAACGCGCGCCGTCACGTCAGTGTTCTTGAACAGCTTCTGGACCGGGTAGTCCTGCGCGCCGCGATGGTCGTCGGTCGTGTGCCGGTACTGGCCGTTGACGTGCAGGATGCTCGCGCTGCGCACCTTGAACCCGCAACGCTCGACGACGAGCAACTGGAACGCGAGGTCCATCGCATGGCGCGGCTTGATCCGCGTGCCGGCTTTGACCTCGTAGAGGTCGAACACGCCGGTCCCCGAACTCAGCAGGATGTCGCACTCGATCCGCAGGTCCTGGTAGCGGAAGCAGGCGTCGAACAGGACCGTCGGTTTGCCCTCGGCCAGTGCCGCCGTCGTCGCGGCCGCTTTCGCCTCGTCGTCGGCCCCCTCGATCAGCACACCGCGCGGGAACGCCTGTCGCGCGAACGACAGCATCTGCTGACCGACTTCGGCGAGTTGCTCGCGGAGATCACTCCGATCGGGGATGTCGTCCGGGTGGTGGAAGTCGAGGTAGAGCCGTTTCGCGCATTGCAGACCGGCGGCGAACAGCTCCTTGTCGATCGGGCGCGAACGGGACACGCGTGCGGCGGCTTTGCTCAAGGCAAGAGTTTGGACGTTCGATCCGTCCGGGCGAGGCGGGGATTCTGGCCCTTCGTGCGAGGCATCTCAAGGCTGCCGGCGTTGCGCGAGGAAGCCGAGCACGAGCGCGACGAGCAACCCGATGCCGGCCGCGTACAGCAGGTCGTTCCATGCGCGCTTCGGTCCGCGCGCCGGTCGCGCGAGCACGACCGACTCGTGGATCTCCCTGAAGACGTGCTCACCCGCCTCGCGATCGTCGAGTCGGCACTGCATGTGGAACAGGACGGAGCTGCCGGCGGTCGGCACGAACGCCTGCACGACGAACTGCGGCTCGTCGAGCCGACCCGACGTGTCGCCGTCCGGCGCGTTCCCGCTGCGGAACGTCGCCGTGGCGACGACCGCCGGACTCGCGTGTTTGCCGATCGTCACGACCTTCGCCTCGACCTCGGTCGCGCCGCTGCCGCGCATCGGTCCCGGCGTCCGCAGGAAGTCGATCACGGCACGCACGCCGTCCCCGTCGGTCGCGATCTCGTGACCTTGGTCGGCGACGTGCATGAACCGGCCGTCGAACGTGCCCGCCTTCCACGCGTCGATCGCGCCGAACGGGTACAGATGCAGCGACGTCGACTCGAGCAGGATCTCGGGCACGCGCCCCGGCGCTTCGCGCTTCAGCCAGCGCGCGTCGTCGGGATTCATCTGCCGCCAACCCTCGGGCAGTCGCAGGACGAGGTGTCGCGTCCGCAGCAATCGAGGATCCGCGTCGCCCTGCGCTGCGAGGTACGGCACGAGCAGCAGCAGGGCGGCGAGCAGACGAGGCATCGCCCGCGAGGATAGCAGCGGACGTCGCGCGCGCCGCGTCGTTCAGTCGTGCGGCGCGCGCGGCTCGCCAGCGGCGGCGTGCGCCGGCGCCTCGGTGCGCGCGAGCGGCAGCGTGAACCAGAACACCGAGCCCTGCTCCGGCGCGCGATCGCGATACCCGATGCTGCCGCGCATCTGCTCGACGAGCGACTTGCACAGGTACAGGCCGATGCCGGTCCCACCGACCGACGACGCCTTCGCATCGCCGGCATGCGCGCGCCCGAACCGCGTGAACAGCTTGCTGCGCGTCTGCAGCGGCACGCCGTAGCCCTCGTCTTCGATCTCGAACGCGACACCGAGCGGTGTCACGCTGCACCGCAAGTCGATCCGGCCGGACTGCGGCGAGAACTTCATCGCGTTGCCGACGAGGTTGAACACGATCTGCAGGATCCGATTGCGGTCGCCGAGGACGCGCGGATCGCCGTCGGGATGCTCGACGCGCAGCTCCATTCCGCGGGCCGACGCCGCCGGTCGCAGCATCCGTTCGGCGTCGTCGAGGATCTCGCGCGTGAAGCACGGCACGGCGACGAGGTGCAGCTTGCCGGCCTCGAGCGCCGCCGTGTCGAGCAGGTCGTTGACGATGAACATCAGGTGACGGCACGCGACCGTCGCCTGCTCCAGGAACTCGGCTTGGTCCTCGGGGCTCGTCGCGAACCCGTCGCGCAACATCTCCAACGACGCGAGAACGGTCGTCAGTGGCGTTCGCAGTTCGTGGACGGTGTTCGCGAGGAACTCGTCCTTCTGCCGGTTCTGCGCTTCGAGTTGTTGCGTCCGACGCCGCACCGACTCCTCGACCTCGCTGCGCTGCAATTCGTGCCGGTGAACGAGCGCCGCGACGGCGTGCTCGAGCGGCGCCAGCGGCGCGGCGAGGCGCGCGATCTCGACGGCTGGCGTCCCACACGCGCGAAGCGCCGTCGACGTCATGCGGTGGACCGGCCGCCCGATCCGCCGCGAGACGATCCAACCGCCGACCACGGCTGCGATCACCGCCGCCAACCACGGGAACGGCGACGGGGCCGCCGGCGCGTCGGCGCGTCGTCGCAGTCCGAGCAGTGCCGTCGTTCGCGCGCGGTCGTCGCGGATCGGCGCCAGCGCGATCTCGTCGAGGACGACGGGGACGCCACCGTCGATCCGGCGGTTCGTCTCCGGGGGTGGAGCCAGCTCGGTCGGCAGCTCGTCGCCGACGTGCACGCGTCGCAGCCAACCGTCGCCGTCACGGACATAGACGGCTGCGCCTTCGTGTGCGGGCTCGCGCACCAGTCGCGCGAGCAGCGCCGGTGCTTCGCGTGCGAGCTCGTCGACCTGCGGTGGGAGCATCGCTGCAGCGGCGGTCGCCGCGACGGCGTGGCGCGCGCGCGCCGCGTCCTTTCGTTCGCGGTCTGCATCCGTGCCGGCGGTCCACGCGACTGCGGCAGCGCCGAGTCCGACGAGGAGAGCGCCGCACAGGAATGTGATGGACGTGGTTCGCACCGACTGCCGAGAAGCTCCTTGCGAGCGCTGGATCGGCCAGACCTAGGGGTCGTCCTGAGCCGGAAGTGGCGCGGAGGCCGAAACCTGGACCTCCTGGCGCGCGCCGACCCGCGGGTAGCATCGGCGCGGATGGGACCCGGCAGGCGACGCATGCTCGCGATCGGCATCGGCCTCGTCGCCGCGGCGGTCGCCCTCGAAGTCGTCTTGCAGGTCGGTGCGCTGGCCGTGCATTGGTTCGTCCCACGGGACGGCGGCGATCGCGGCGCGGACCCGGCGCGACGGGTGCTCTGCGTCGGCGACTCGTTCACGTACGGGCTCGGGGCGGTGGCCGACGAAGGCCGCTACCCGGCCGTCCTGCAACGGCTGTTGCGCGAGCGTTCGGCGCCGTCGTGGCACGTCGACAACCGGGGTTGGCCCGGGCGGACTTCCCGGGACGTGCTGCTCGTGCTGCCGGGACTGCTGCGCGACCGGGAACCGGCCTTCGTCTGCCTGTTGGTCGGAACGAACGACGTCTGGGGCCTGCCGGCGAACGTCACCGACGCCGAACTCGCGGCCGCCGCCGGCGCCGATGCGTCGCCGCGCTTTCGCGTCGAATGGCGGACGGCGCGGCTCGTCGCGCTGCTGACCGGTCGGCGCGGCGGAGTCGAGGAGGGAGGTGGGGGAACGACGCCGCCGCCGCCGGGCGCGCAGGTGCGTCCCGTCGCGTCGCCGCTCGACGCCGGTTTCGACGCGCTGCGGCGCGGGGACCGCGCGACCGCCGAGCGTGTCTTCACCGCGCACGCGTCGGCGCCGGAGCACCGCGCGCGAGCGCTGCAGGGACTCGTCGAGACGTTCGCCGCGAGCGACCGTCCGCGCGCCGAATCGCTGGTGCGCGAACTCGCCGCCGAAGCCGCCGCGCGCCCGTCACCGGACAGCGCGCTCGCGCACGCGCGCGCACTGCTTTCGATCGGCGACGCCGATGGCGCGTTCGACGTGGCCGCCACGCAGCTCGAACGCAGCGGCCACGGCGCGTTCGACGTTCTCGCACAGACGACGAACGACGCGCCACGGCGCGCGCGGATTCGCCAGTCGATCGCGGCGGCGTTGACGCGCACGAGCGGCGCGGCGCGTGCGCCGCTGCTCGAGGTGCAGGCGTTGCTGCAGCGCGACGACGCTCCCGACGACGCGACGCGTTCGCTCGCGCTGGCCCTCGATGCCGGCGGATCGCCGGCGCTGCTGGTCGGGCATCTGCAGGCGTTCGCGCAGCTCTACACGCGCGAACACCTCGCCACCGTCGTCGCCGATCTGCCGCCGTCGGCTCGCGACCGCGCGCTGGCCGTCCACGCACGCGCGACGACGCCCGCCCGCCACGGGCCGACGCTCGAAGCGCACCTGCGCCGCGCCGTCGAACTGTGCCGCGCCGCCGGCGCCGAGCCGCTGCTGCTGACCTACCCGAAGCCGGTCGACGATCAGGTCGAGCGCGTCCGCGCCGTCGCCGCGGCGCTCGGCGTGACGGTCGTGGATCCGTCGGCCGCGTTCGTGCGCGCGGCGGCGGAACGTCCCGACGAACCGCTGTTCGTCCCCGACGGGCACTGCAACGACGCCGGCTACGCGCTGCTCGCGCAGCAGGTCGCCGACGCGATCCTGAGTGTCGCGCAGCGGCGGAAGTGACCGGCGTCAGCGTCCGTCGCCGAGCACCAGTGCCGCCGCGACGGCGTACTTCGAGAACCGCGTCGCACGCGCCGGGGCGCCGGCGAGCACGGCTTGCAGTGCACGCACGTCGTCGGCGCGCACCTTGACCTCGAGCACCGAGACCGGCGGCAGCGGCAGTTTGCGATCGCGACGGAACGATCGCGCGTGCCACTGGTCGAACGCCGCCAGCTCCGTGTCGACCGTGACCCGCACGCGGCGATCGGCGCTCTCGAAGTAGCGGCGTCGGTACGCGTTCGTCAGCACGACGACCGGCTTCTCGTCGAACACGACGCGAAGCTCCGGCCGCAGCGCCGCGCGGATCCGCGCGACGAACGCCTGCCACGGTTCCGCACTGCGGAACGGGGACTCGGTGAACGTCTGCACGTCCTTCCGGCCGAGCGTCTCCCGTTTGTGCTTCAGCTCCAGCGCGCCGGCACCCGGCTCCGGGTCCGCGCCGTACCAGCGGTAGCGGACCTTCGTGCGCACGCTCTGGCCGGACAGGTTCTCGCGCCACGACCCGAGGTCGAAGTCGTCGAAGTAGACGTTGCGAACGATCCGCTCCGGATGCGCCTCGTACAGTCCGCTGCGATGCAGCCGGACCCACGTCAGTACGCGGTCGAGGTGCTGCGGTGCGAACGTGCACTTCGCCTCGAAGCGCGCGCGCGTCGTCACTTCTTCATCACCGTCGCGTAGAGCGCGTCGACGTCGACGTCCTGCGTCGGAATGTCGACGCCGTCGACGCGCAGCACGCAGCCGGTCTGCGCGATCGTCCGCCGCTCGGCCGGCGCGTCGATCAGCGTGCGTTCGACGATCGCCGTGCCGGGGCCCTGGATCGGCTTCTTGACGTAGCTCATGACGCCGGCGAACGAGAGGTGCGACAGCGTCGCGTCGCGGAGTGTTCCGTGACTGCCGTCCTTGACCGCGAACCCGGTCCCCGACTCCTCGACGACGACCTTCTCGGCGACGAGGCGACTGCGTTCACCAACCGAGATCCCCTTGTCGCGCGCGCGCGTGACGCG
>JAEYTU010000210.1 GCA_023433825.1 Planctomycetota bacterium | reverse complement strand
TCGAACTCGCACGACGACTGCGGATGGCGGCTGCGATCGTGCCGCCGCATCCAGGCGCGTTCTCGGCGCTGGGCCTCGCACTGGCGGCGGACAGCGCGGAGGTCACGGTCCCGGTGCAGGCCCCGCTCGCCCGTCTGCGCGCCGCCGACCGGACGCGGATCGCGAAGTCCGCCGTCGCTGCGGCGCGCGAGGCCCTCGGCGCGGCGCGCGGCGTGACGCGCACGCTGACGGCGCGGCTGCGCTTTCGTGGGCAAGGGCGCCCGCTGGAAGTGGCGTTCGGACCGTCGATGGCCGACGCGTTCGCGGCGTTGCACGCGGCGCGCTTCGGCTTCGTGCCGAGTGCGGACGTCGAACTCGTCGAGGTGCGCTGTCGACTCGAGACGCGGGCCCCGGCACTTCCCGATCTCGTCGGTGGGATCGCGGCGCACGGCGACGCGCACGTCGAACGTCGTCGTCGCGCCCCGCTCGGTGGCCGGACCTGGACCGTCGTCGCGCGGGACGGACTCGCCGTCGGATCGCTGCTCGTCGGCCCGCTGTTGATCGAGGAAGCCACCGGTGTCGTGCGCGTTCCGGCCGGTGCCACCGCGCGGATCACGAGCAGCGGCATCGTCGTCGCGACGGGGGGCGCCCAGACCACGGTCACGCCGTAGTTGCGACTCCGGCTTTCGCACGACTCCGGAAATCGAAGCCTCGAATTGACCGCGCGCCGTATCCGAGATAACGTTTCAGCAGATCGGGCCGCAGTTTCAAGAATCGCGGCTTTCGAGGATCACCGTGGAATTTGCCGCCTTGCGGGGCTGACCAGCCGCACGCAAGAGGCCGACCGTACTGGTGCCGGGGGTTGTCCGCCACGGATGTAAAAACTTGACTCTCCTTCTTCCCCTTTTCCCGAAGTTTCCCCTCCGGCATTTTTTCCCTCGCTGAGGCGCGCAACGCAGCCGCCGAACGTTCGGCGCTGCCAGACGGTTGCCGTCGCGAGAGAACCAGCGGTCGATGCGGCAGTCGGATCCGGCGGTCAGCCGCCGCGGCGACGGTCCGCGAGCTCGGTGCGCGCCGCTTTGACGAAGCCCGTCGACTGCGCGTCGTCGGGAAGGATCGCGAGGATCCGCTGCCAGTCGGCGATCGCCTCCTCGAGCAAGCCCTGTCCGTAGCGGAGCAACGCGCGCTGACGCAGGACCCGGACCAACGCCCGCTCGACTTCGGCATCCGCGACGTTCGGCGGCCCTTCCTCCAGCAGGTCGAGCGCGCGTTCGAGGTCGCCGCGCACGAGGTGTTGCTCGGCCTTCGCGATCCGGTCCTTCGGGATCCGGAGCGTCGGCGCCGCGACGTTCGGTTCGACCGGCGTCACGCTCCGCGGTTCCGTCGGCATCGCGACCGGTGCCTCCGGAACGACGAACGGCAACGCCGTCTCCACTCCGGGTGCCGGTGCGGGACCGGCCCCCGCCGCCGTCTCGTCGACCGGCGAGGTCGTCACGACGTCACCGCCCGCATCCGACGAGCCACTGCCGAACGCCGACTGCCGCGAACGCGTCGCCGCGATCAGGTCGTGTGCGCGCTGTTCTTCCGGCCAGATCTCGAGCGCCTGCTCGAAGTGCCGGATCGCCGCCGCGTCGTCGTGCTGCGACCGCATCCCGAGCCCGCGCGTGATCATCTCCTGGCTGGTCCGCAGCCGGCGTTCGACGGCGAGCGCGAGCGCCCGCGCGTCGGCGTAACGCGGGTGGGTCGTCGGCACCGAGTCGAGGCGTGCCAGTGCCCGCGGCAAGCGACCGCCCTGCAGGTCGGCTTCCCCGGCCGCGAACGGGTCGTCGTGCACCACCTGGCAGGAGGCGAACGACAACAGCAATGCGGCCCCGCAGGCGGCTCGTCCGCGACGCGTCATGACGGCTCGACGCCCCCGTCGTCGAGCAGCACTTCGATCTCCTCGTCGAGCAGCGTCGCACTCTCCCCGAGATCGCCGTCGACGCCGAACGCGCGCAGCGCGTCGTCGGTCGCTTGGTACGGCATGACGCCGGCCGTCGAGATCATGACCGGTCGCAGCGGCCGCGACGGGACCGGATTGCTGCGGATCTCGGCCTCGAACAGGTCGAGCAGCCACGGATCGAAGTGCGTCCCGCGGTCCTCGCGAAGGCGATCGAGCGCCTCCGGCCAAGGGACCGGCTCGCCGTCCGGGCTGATGCTGGTCGCGAGGTCGTAGGCGTCCGCGATCGCGAGGATCCGCGCACCGAGCGGGATCCGATCGCCGCGCAACCCATCCGGATGACCCGAACCGTCGTACTTCTCGTGGTGATGGCGGATCGCCTCGGCGACGCGCGCCAAGCTCGGCACCGACGCGAGGAAGCGGGCGCCTCGCACCGGATGCTCGCGCATCGATGCGCGTTCGTCGTCGGTCAGCACACCGCGCTGACCGAGCGCCGACGTGCGGACGCCGGCCTTGCCGACGTCGTGCAAGCGCGCGGCGAGTTCGAGTTCGCGGCGATCCTCGGGCAGCAGGTTCAGTCGCGCGGCGAGGATCCCGGCGTACCGAGCGGCCCGTTCGCCGTGTCCGGGCGGCACGTGACCACGATGCTCCAGCATCGCGACGACCTGTTCGGCGAGTCCGACGACGCCTTGCTCGACGTGGACGAATCCCTGTTCGAGGGATGCGCCGAGTTCGCGGAGTGCGTCCTGCAACTCGCGAACGGCGCCGGCCGCCGGTCGACGGCACTGCGCGCGGAACTCGCC
>JAEYTU010000198.1 GCA_023433825.1 Planctomycetota bacterium | reverse complement strand
CCGCCGTTCGACGAGTTCTTCCGCGGTGTCGAGATCACGCGCAAGGGCACCGACGGGACGTTCGTGCTGTCCACGGGTCCGTATCGCGAGTTGCGAATCGTCGACGGCCGGTTGGCGTCGATGACGTCGCGGAACGGATCGGTGTGTCGCTACACGTGGCACGAAGTCGGCGGGCGAGCGGTGCCGACGCGGATCGAGTCCGGCACGGCGGTCGCGACGGCGAAGTGGCGCGCGCGCACCGACGGCATTCGATTCCCGAGCGAGATCGAGTTCCGCGACGTGTTCGGCACGGGATGGGGGCCGGAGCGGCTGCGCTTCGAGATCGTCGCGCCAAAGTGAGGCGCCGCGCGCCCGCTCACCAGCGGTACTCGTAGCGCGTGTTGCCGCCCATGTTCGACGCGATGATCCGCGCCGTGTCGGCGTTCATGCGCATGACGTTCGACATCATCGCGTAGTGCGCTTGCATGGCCTGCATCTGCGCTTGCCGCGACATCATCTCGCGCATCGACTCCTGCGCTTTCTGCAGCTCGAGCTGCTTGCCGATCCGCTGAATCGCGTCGTCCTGCTTCCACGCGTCGACGATCTGCTTCTGCCGCTCGTCGCCGAGGTGCGGCCACGCGACCCGAAGCGCCGCCCACAGCACCGGCATCTCGGCGATCCGCTCGCGCGCGTCCTGGGTCATCTCGGCGTAGCCCTTCGCGACCGAGGCCGTCAGCGCGTCGCGCGTCGCCGTCGTGACCTTCGCGTCGACACCGACCGTGCGACCCGCGGCGAAGTACAGGAACTCGGCGTACGCCGTGACCGCCTGCTGCGTCAGCGGCGGGTCACCGGCCGCGATCGGCGCGTTCGCCGCAGCGTGCAGGTCGAGCATCGTCTTCGCGCTCTTGCTGTCGACCTCGTCGCGCCAGCTCTTCAACGCCGCGTCGAGCGCTGCCTGCCGCGCCAGTTCGCGTTCGCCTTCGGGCAGCTTCGCGAGTTCCTCACGCGCTGTCAGCAGCTCGACGATCCCGTCGATCTCGTCGCGAACGCCGTCCTTCCAGTAGCCGCGCAGCTCGGCCTCGATCGTCGCGCGCTGCAACTCGGTCATCGGTGAGTGGACGAGCCATTCGAGGAACGCGAACGACTCGTCGAGCAGGTAGCGCGTCAACGGCGGCCGTCCGGCCTCGAGGATCTCGGTCGCCGTCGACGCGAGGCTCGTCAGCATCGCGCCGAAGCCGGCGCGGTGCGCCTCGTAGTCGGCTGCGGTCTCGGCCGTCATCACGAAGCTCGTCGACCGCCCACCGGCGGCGTGCAGGACGTCGAGCTCGTAGCGGAACTTCGCGGCGTCGTCGGGATGCCGATACGAGCACATGAACATGCCGACGGCGCCGCGCGAGCGCGCGTGCCGCTCGGTGCGCAGCGGACTCTCGAGCCGGAACTCGGCGCGAGACTCGGCCGCGGCCAGTCGCTCCTTCGCCAGCGCCGAGAGGGTCTGCGTCATCCGTGTCGACTTCGCGACGACGACGCGCGCGGCGCGCTTCGGTGCGTCGACGTGCAGCGCATCCCCGACCGGTGTCGCCGTCCATCCCGGCGGCAGTTCGAACGACACGACGTCGAACCGGGTCCGATCCTGGGCGGGGAGCGCGGCGGCGGCGGCGACAACGGCAACGATGGCAACGGCGAGGACGGATCGCATGGCCCCCGCAGCGGCAGCGGCGGCGGATCCGAACGCGCGTGTCAGTGGCCGTTCTCGAGTCGCGCCAACCGACAGGCGTTCTGAACGACGCCGAGATGGCTGTACGCCTGCGGGAAGTTGCCGAGCGCTCGCCCGCTGACCGGGTCGTGCTGCTCGGCCAACAGCCCGGTCGGACCGGCCAGTGCCGTCCATTCGTCGAACAGCCGTCGCGCATCGTCGGTCCGCCCGACCATCACCATCGCGTCGACCAGCCACGCCGTGCAGACGTGGAACCCGCCCTCGACCCCGGGCAGGCCGTCGTCGAACCGGTACCGCATGACCGTCGCGCCGTCGCGCAGCCCGGCCTCGATCGCGTCGACGGTCGCGCGAAACCGCGGATCGTCCGGTCGCAGCAGGCCGGTCAGACCGACGTGCAGGACCGCCGCATCGAGCTCGGTCGACCCGTACGACGACGCGAACGCGCCGATCTGCTCGCTCCATCCGTTCGCCGTCACGTCGGCGGCGATCGCATCGGCCAGCTCGCACCAATCGGTGCGCTCGACGCCGCGAGAACGCTTCGCGATCCGGCACGCCCGATCGACGGCCAGCCAGCACATGACCTTCGAATGCACGTGGTGCCGCGGCGTGTCGCGCAGCTCCCAGATGCCGTGATCGGGCTCTTGCCACCGTTGCGCGACGGCGCCGACGAGCGCCTCGGTCAGTCGCCAATGATCCGGCGTCAGGCGGACGCCGTGGCAGACGAGGTCCCACATCAGGTCGACGATCGGTCCGAACACGTCGAGCTGGACCTGATGCGCCGCCGCATTGCCGACACGCACCGGGCGGCTGCCGCCGTACCCGGCGAGTTCGGCGATCTCACCTTCGCTGCCGAGCGAATGGCCGGTCAGCGTGTAGAGCGGGCGCAGCCGTTCGCAGGCGCCGGTCTCCTCGAGCACGTCGAGCACCCAGTCGAGGAAGCGCACGCCCTCTTCGGTGCTGCCGAGCGCCGCGAGCGCCTGCGCCGTCATCGCCGCGTCGCGCAGCCAGACGTAGCGGTAGTCCCAGTTGCGAACGCCGCCGAGCGTCTCGGGCAGGCTCGTCGTCGCGGCCGCCGCGATCCCGCCGGTCGGGCCGTAGCAGAGTCCCTTCAGCACGAGGGCGCTCGTGCGGACGAGGTCGGTCGCGATCGACGGCAGCGACAGGCGATGCGTGAACAGCCGCCAGTGATCGGCGGTCGCCTTGCGGCGTTCGCGTTCGGAGCGCGACTCGGCCGTCAGGTCGGCGGAGCCGTAGCGGAGTTCGAGGACGAGCGGCTCCGACTGCACGACGCACCGCGCCCGCGCCGTCTGATGCTTGCCTTCGTCGACGATCGTGAACGTGACGCCGGGTGCGCGCAGCACGATCGGGTCGGGCGTGTCGCGGACCTCGACACCGCCGTCACGGATCGCGAGCGACGTCGGCGAACGGCCGAAGTCGAGGCGCGGCGCGAACTCGATCTCGACGACGAAAGGCGCCGACGCGTCCGCCGACGGCTCGACGACGCGAATCAGATCGCTGCGTCCGGCGCGGCGCTGCGGCGCATTCGCCGAACAGTCGAGGTAGTCGACGACCGTCACCGATTGGGCGCGCGAGCCGCGGCCGGCGTCCGGCGTCGGCACACGGAATCGCGATTCGAGGACCAGCGTGCCGGCGCGATAGCGCTGCACCGGCGGACCCGACGCGCCTTCGACGCGGATCGCGAATCGGCCGGCCGGCGGACCGCCGAGCAGGTCGGCGAACAACGCCGACGAGTCGAGCCGCGGAGCGCACATCCAGACGACCGACGCGTCGGGGCCGATCAGCGCCGCGGTGCGCTGATCGGACAGGAACGAGTGCGACCCGATCGGCACGAGCGAACCCGCGTAGAGCCAGTCGCTGCGAAGTTCGCACAGAAGCGCGAGCAGTCGCGCAACCGCGCCGGGGTCGTCGATCCGATACGGCGCGCAGGTCGGCCCTTCGCCGACCTTGATCGCGAGATCGGGGCCGGTGAGGCATTCGAACGCGGCCTCGTCGGTCACGTCGTCGCCGACGAACAGCACCGCCGACGCGCCGAATCGCCGCCGAAGCACGTGCAGCGCGTCACCCTTGTGCGTCGGCAGGACGCACAGCTCGAGCACCTCCTTGCCGTCGCGCGCGACGACGCCGTCGAACGACGCCGGCCCGGCGCGAACGGCGTCGACCAGCGCTCCGACCTGCGCCCGTTCGACGTTGCGGTAGTGCACGGCGACGCCCGACGGCTTCGGCTCCAGTCGCGCACCGTCGACGCCGCGGGTGATGTCCTGCAGCGCGACGAGCACTCGATCGCGCAGCGCGACGACCTCGCGCGGCAGCGAATGCGCGAAGTCGGGGTCGAACTCGCTGCCGTGGCTGCCGACGAGCAACACGTCGTGCGGTTCGTGCAGGTGGTGCGCGAGGTCGGCGAGCGGTCGGCCGGACACGACGGCGACGTTCGTGTGCGGCAGCGCCGCCAGCGCGTGCAGCGCGGCGAGGGCTTCGCGGCGCGGTGTCGCCAGCTCGGGCTGTTCGGCGATGTCGGCGAGCGTGCCGTCGTAGTCGCTCGCGACCAGAAGGACCGGGGAGCGCGCGATCTCGCGCAGGCGATCGTCGAGAGTCGTCATTTCCGCAGCGCCTCGAGGAACTGCCGCGACCACCGGTGGACGTGATGCGTGCGAACGGTCCGACGCAGCGCACTCATTCGCTGCGTGGCCTCGTGCTTCGGCATGGCCAGCGCGTCGCGGATCGTGTCGGCGAGGTCGGCGACGCTGTGCGGGTTGACGAGCAACGCCTGCCGCAACTCGGTCGCGGCGCCGGCGAACTCGGACAACACGAGCACGCCGTCGTTGTCGACCCGCGACGCGATGTACTCCTTCGCGACGAGGTTCATCCCGTCGCGGAGTGGCGTCACGAGCATCACGTCGGCGGCGCGGTAGTAGCCGACGAGTTCCTCCGTCGGGAGGCTTCGATACAGGTAGTGGACCGCACTGCGGCCGGGCTCGCCGTACATGCCGTTGATCCGTCCGACGCGCTGCTCGACCTGCGAACGCAGCTTGACGTAGTCGCGGACGACCTCGCGGCTCGGCACGGCGATCTGCAGGTAGACGGCCGTCGACGGCGACAGCACGCGCGACTGGAACAGCGATTCGAGTGCGCGCAGGCGCTCGTCGATGCCCTTCGTGTAGTCGAGCCGATCGACGCCGAGCAGGATCCGTCGTTGCGGGCCGAGGCGCCGCTTCAGGCGTTCGACGACGGCGACGGCCGCCGGACCGCGCGCGATCTCGTCGTGCAGCGCGTAGTCGATCGAGATCGGGAATGCGCCGACGCGCGTCCGGTGGCCGTCGAGCGTCGCGACGTCACCGGCGATCTCGGCGCCGGCATAGCGCTTCGCGACGGCGAGGAAGTTCTGCGCGCCGCCGCGGGTCTGGAAGCCGATCAGGTCGGCACCGAGCAGCCCGCGGAGCAGCTCGCGGCGCCACGGGAGCTGTGCGAACAGTTCGACCGGCGGAAACGGGATGTGCAGGAAGAACCCGATGCGCGCGTCCGGCCGCAGCGCGCGCAGCAGGCTCGGCACGAGTTGCAGCTGGTAGTCGTGGACCCAGACGACGTCGCCGTCGCGCATGGCTTCCGCCGTGGCCTGCGCGAAGCGCACGTTGACGTCGACGTACGGCCCCCACCAGTCCGGATCGAACGTCGGCGTTCGCACGGCGTCGTGGTAGAGCGGCCACAACGTCTCGTTCGAGAAGCCGTGGTAGAAGCCGTCGATCTCGCGCTGCGAGATCTGCACCGGCACTTGATCGATGCCGTCGTGCGTGAAGTTCGCGAGCCGCTTGCCGGCGACGCCCGGCCATCCAATCCAGACACCGTCACCCTCGCGGAGGATCGGCGTCAGCGCACTGACGAGCCCGCCCGGACTCGTGGCCCAAACCGAGGCACCACCGCGACGGACGCGATGCACCGGCAGCCGATTGGCGACGACGAGAAGCCGCCGCGAAGCGTTCGCGGGCGCTTTCACAGGCGGCCATCCTGCGCATTGCGCCGACGATGTCGACACTTCGTTTGAAAGAAGGCTTCACGTGCGGCCAAGATCCCGCGCCTCACGCAACGGCCGCGCACGCACTCGAAACCATGTCGAAGAAGCCCGATCTCCCGCTCCGGGGTCACACCGAGGGTCGCGTCGCGACTCCGCACGTCGATCGTCTGACCGACGAGGAACTCGATCACCTGAACCGTTTGCTGCCGTGGAACTGCTTCACGGTCGACGCGCACGGGCGTCGGTTCGGCGACCTCGCGTGGGCCGGCAAGCGCGCGGTGCCGCAGATCGTCCCGGACCCACGGATCGTGCAGATGCACGAGGCGTTCACGCTGACCGGCAAGCACGTCCTCGAGATCGGCTGCTTCGAGGGCGTGCACACGGTCGGCCTGTGCCAGTTCGCCGGCAAGGTCACCGCCGTCGACGCGCGCGTCGAGAACCTCGTCAAGACCGTCGTGCGGACGGCGATGTTCGACTGCCGTCCGTCGATCCTGCAGTGCGACGTCGAGAACCCTGACGACCTCGCGCGGCTGCCGTCGGTGGATCTGGTTCACCACGTCGGCGTCCTCTACCACCTGACCGATCCGGTCCGGCACCTTCGGTTGCTCGCGCCGAAGGTCTGCGAGGGAATGCTGCTCGACACGCACGTCGCGACCGATGCGGCCGCCGATGCGAGCTTCACGACGGATGGGAAGACGTATCGGTGCAAACTGCACCGCGAGGGCGGCAAGGCCGAGGTGTTCTCGGGGATGTACGACCACGCGAAGTGGCTCTTGCTCGACGACCTCGTCGCGGTGCTGCGCGAGTGCGGCTTCCCGCGCGTCGAGGTCATCGAGGTCCGCGACGAACGCAACGGCCCGCGCGCGCGGCTGCACGCGTTCCGCGAGTCCTGACGGCGATGGTCGCCGTTCTGCGTGTGCTCTCGGAGTTGGAGCGCACGATGACGCACTTCGGCGACGGCAGCGGTGAACGGAAGCAGTCGTTGCTGGCGCAACTCGAACGCGCCGTGTTGCCTAACGCGGTTGCCGTGCAGCGGCTGCACGAGGCGCTGTGTTACCTGCGAGCGCTGCCGGACGACGCCGAGCTGCTGACGCTCGTCGACCGGATGCTCGACGGATTCGCGAAGCGGCGTGACCTTCGGCGGCATCGGCGCGAGTTGGCCGACACTGGCATCGCCGGAACGGAGACGACGTTCCCGTTCTATGCGCCGACGGCGCGGCGGCTCGCCGAGTCGTGCGGTGCGTCGTTGAGTGTCGACTGGGCGTCGTTCCGAAAGACGACGACACTGCTCGAACGGTTGCCGCTGATGACGACGTGGGCCGAGTCGCCGGCGCTCGACGAACTCGACATGCCGGTGCGCGATTGGATCGCGACGCTGAAGGGCGAGGACGAGACGGATGCGCAGTTCGTCGTCCGCGCGCACGCGCGGATCGGGCGCGACGAGTTCGAACGCAACGCGCTCTACGACGAGTTGGGGTTGCGGCTGCGGCTGCGGCCGGGGCCTGGCACGCCGTCGCGAACGCACGAACGCGCGCCGCGGCGCGTCGTGTTC
>JAEYTU010000703.1 GCA_023433825.1 Planctomycetota bacterium | reverse complement strand
GCAGCACGCGATCCGCGCCGACGGAATCGCGAACGGCGAGCTGACGTGGGTGCGGGTCGTCCTGGCGAAGGCGCACGCCGCCGCCGGCGAACGCGAGCGCGCGATCGCGATCCTGGAGGCGCTGCTCGCCGATCCGAAGTTCACGCCGAGCGACCATCGGCACCCGGAGGCCGTCTCACTGCTGCAGCAGTACCGGGATCGGAAGTGACGTGACGCAGACGACGTTCGCGTTCGACGGGTCGGACCGCGCGCGCGAACGCGAGACGCTCGCCCCTGGTGCCATCGTGCTGCGCGGATTCGCAGCGAACGTCGCGGCGACCGTTCTCGCTGCGATCGACGTCGTCGCGCAGTCGTCGCCGTTCCGCCGCATGACGACGCGTGGCGGCCGGCGGATGTCGGTCGCGATGACGAACTGCGGCCCACTCGGATGGCTGACGGATGCGCGCGGCTATCGCTACGAGCCGCTCGATCCGGACACCGGTCGACCATGGCCGCCGATGCCGGCGTCGATCGCCACGCTCGGCGCCGACGCCGCCCGCGCGGCCGGCTACGCCGACTTCGCGCCCGACGCGTGCCTCGTCAACCGCTACGAACCGGGCGCGCGGATGGCGCTGCACCAGGACCGCGACGAACGCGACTTCGCGCAGCCGATCGTCTCGGTGTCGTTCGGGTTGCCGGTCACGTTCCAGTTCGGCGGCCTCGCCCGCAGCGACCCGACGACGCGTGTGACGCTGACGCACGGCGACGTCGTCGTCTTAGACGGCGCGTCGCGACTGTGCTTTCACGGCGTGCTCCCGTTGAAGGACGGCGTGCATCCGCTGGTCGGTCGCGCACGGATCAACCTGACGCTTCGCGTCGCCGGCGTGCCGTTCGTCCCAGCACCGGCAGCCGACCCCGACCCACGCCGTAGAGGGAGGCCATGAAACACCTGCACCGTTCGTCGTGGCCGTCGTGGCGCGAATTCGTCGTCAGCCTCTCGATCTGGATCCCGCTCGGCCTGCTGCTGATGGCGCTCGACGTGATCCAAGTCGTCGACGGCGGAAGGTCCGCGCCGGCGTGGTCGAGTCGCATCGTCGTCGAGGTCTTGGCGCAACTCGGGCCGTTCGCGTTCGCGACTCCGTTCCTCGTCGCGACGGCCCGCCACTTGGCGCGAACGTCGCCGTCGCGGCGCGCGTACTGGGTGTCATCCCTCCGCGCTGTTCTGATCTTCGCCGCGCTCCACGCGGTCCTCGTCCACGTCCGGTTCGGCCATCCGGCGAACTTCTCGGGCGTCGCGTACCTCGCACGCAACACGTTCTTCTACGCGCTGAACTACGGCGCCATCCTCGCGCTGGCGCTGTCGCTCGAACAGGAACGCGTCGGGCGCGCGCGCAAGCAGGACCTCGTCACCGCGCAGCTCCGCGCACTGCGCGCACAGTTGCAGCCTCACTTCCTGTTCAACACGCTGCACGCGATCGCCGTCACGGCGCGCACCGACGCCGAGGCGACGGTTCGGATGTTGACGCTGCTCGGCGACATGCTGCGGCAGACGCTGAAGGAACGCAGCGGCGACCTCGTCAGCCTGGCGGAGGAACGGATGCTGCTGCAGCCGTACCTGGAGTTGCAGCGCCTGCGGTTTCCCGACCGCCTCCGCTTCGACGTCGATCTCCCGACCGACGTGCTCGGCGGCGCGGTCCCCGACCTGCTGCTCCAACCGGTCGTCGAGAACGCACTGCAGCACGGCATCGAACAACGACCGGAGGGCGGGAACCTGCACATCCGCGCACGCCGCGTCGACGGCACGCTCGAGATCCTCGTCGCCGACGACGGACCGGGTGTCTCCGGACGTTCCGACGAGCTCCGTCTCGGCATCGGCCTCGGTGCGACGAAGGCCCGCCTGCACGCGCTGTTCGGCGATGCCGCGTCGGTCGACGTCGCGCCGAATCCGAACGGCGGCACGACGGTCACGTTGCGCATGCCGTGGCTGGAAGTGACGCGTGCGGCCTGATCCGGTCCGCGTCGTGCTCGTCGACGACGAGCCGCTCGTGCGCCGCGGACTCGCCGCGTCGCTCGCGCGGCACGACGGCGTCGTCGTCGTCGGGGAGGCCGGCGACGGCTTCGCCGCCGTCGACACGATCGAACGTCTGCGACCGGACCTCGTGTTCCTCGACGTGCAGATGCCGGCGCTCGACGGCTTCGAAGTGCTGACACAGATCGCCGACGACGCGCGTCCGGCCGTCGTGTTCGTGACGGCCTACGAGCAGTACGCGGTGCGCGCGTTCGACGCGCACGCGATCGACTACCTGTTGAAGCCGTTCGACGAGGCGCGTTTCGCGAGCGCACTGCAGCGCGCGTTGACGTGGCTCGACCGTGAGCCGCCGCGGCACGACGACGCCGTCCCGGCGTTGCTCGACACGGTCGCTGCGTCTCGGCGACGCTCCCGCTTCGTCTGCCGTCACGGCGGACGGATCCGCGTCGTCCCCGTCGACGAAGTGTTCTGGATCGAAGCCCGCGGCAACTACGTGCATCTGCATCACCGCGACGGGCCGCTGCTGCTC
>JAEYTU010000620.1 GCA_023433825.1 Planctomycetota bacterium | reverse complement strand
CGAGGTGCTCGCCCGCGAGATGGAACGCCGCGCGAACGTCCGGATCGCCGAGCACGTCGCCCGGAACGCCGAGGAGCAGGCGATGCGCGCGGCGACGTTCGCCGACGACCTCCGCGGAACGCTGCTGCTGCTCTGTGCGACGGTCCTGCTGAGTGGATTCGCGCTCCTCGGCTTCGGGCTGTTCCGCTTCGTCGTCCGACCGGCGCGACTGCTTCGCGAGGCGACCCAACGCGTCGCTGCCGGCGACCTGTCGGTCGGGATCCGTGTCGACACCGGCGACGAGATCGGCGACCTGGCGAGCGCGTTCGCCACGATGGTCGAGCAACTCCGCGCGTCGCGCGAAGAACTCGAACGCCTGAACCGGACGCTCGCGCAGGAGGTCGAACGCAAGACCCATCAGCTCGTGCAGGCCGAGAAGATGGCATCGATCGGCACACTCGCCGGCGGCATCGCGCACGAGTTCAACAACCTGATCGGCGGGATCCGCGGTTGCGCCGCCGACGTTCGCAACGACGAGACCGATCCCGAACGTCGCGAGACGCTCGACGTGATCGTCCGTGCCGCCGATCGCGCGACGGCGATCACGGCGCAGTTGCTGCGCTTCTCGCGGCGCAGCGTCGAGCACGTTCGCGACGTCGACGTGCACGACGTGCTCGACGACGCGCTGCGCCTCTGCGAGCCGGCCGCACGCCGCCGCAGCGTCGCCGTCGAACGCGACTACGAAGGCCCGCTGTCGCTGCGCGGCGACGCCGACGCGTTGCATCAGGTGTTCGTCAACCTGCTGACGAATGCGCTGCAGGCGATGCCCGGTGGCGGAACTCTGCGCGTCGAAGCCCGGCGTCACGACGCCGGCGTCGAAATCCGTGTCGCGGACTCCGGCCACGGCATTGCGCCGGAGGATCTCGATCGCGTCTTCGAACCGTTCTTCACGAAACGCGACAGCGAGAAGGACCCCGAACTGCGCGGGACCGGGCTCGGACTGTCGGTGTCGTACGGCATCGTCACGGCGCACGGCGGGACGATGACCGTGCAGAGCGAGAAGGGTGCTGGCGCGACGTTCGTCGTCTGGTTGCCGGCCGCACCGAAGCCACCGGCGGCGCCGGTGTCGGCGTGATGCCGCCGCCCGCGGTCTGCCGGGGTTGCTCGGGATCCAAGGCCCGGCAACGCTAACCGCCTGATGGACACCAGCACTCAGGAGCTGCCGCGCTCCGCCGCGTCGCCGCTGCGCATCCTGCTCGTCGACGACGAAGAGAGCATGCGGCACTACCTCGGGAAGGGACTGCGGCGGAACGGCTACGCCGTGACGGCCGTCGGCGACGGCGAGTCGGCGATCCTGCAGTTCGCCCGCGATCGGTTCGACGTGGTCGTCCTCGACCTGCGGATGCCGGGTGTCGACGGTCTCGAAGTCCTCGCGCGCATTCGTGCGAGCGATCCGCAAGCCGTCGTCGTGCTGATGACGGCGCACGGCTCGATCTCGACCGCGGTCGAGGCGATGCGGCTCGGCGCTGCCGACTTCCTCGCGAAGCCGTTCGAACTCGACGAACTCGCGCTGCGGCTCGATCGCGCCCTCGCCCATCGCCGGATCAGCGTCGAGAACCAGCAGCTCCGGGGGCTGCTGCAGTCGCAAGGCGGACTCGAAGGTCTCGTCGGCCGCAGCAATGCGATGCAGTCGGTCGCGCGCGAGATCGAGTTGCTGCGCGACGCGACGACGACGGTCCTCGTGACCGGCGACGCCGGTACCGGCAAGGGCGGCGTCGCGCGCGCGCTGCACATGACGTCGAGCCGCCGCGACGAGCCGTTCGTCGTCGTGCACTGCCCGTCGGTGCGCGACGACGCATTCGAAGCGACGCTGTTCGGGACCGAAGGTGCCGGCAGCGGAACGCCCGCCGCATCACAGCGCCTCGGTCCGATCGCGAAGGCGCATCGCGGCACGCTGTTTCTCGACGCCGTCGGCGACGTCGGTCTCGAGTGGCAGGGCAAGCTCGAACGGTTCCTGCAAGAGCGCACGATCACGCCGGTCGGCGGCACGACGTCGGTCGGAATCGACGTCCGGATCGTGGCGGCCACCCACCACGATCTCGCCGAGGCCGTCGGCCGCGGCGCGTTCCGCGCGAGCTTGCTGTGGCGGCTCGACGTCGTCCGGATCCACGTGCCGCCGCTGCGCGATCGGCGGGACGACATTCCGTTGTTGGTCCACCACCATCTGCGGCGCCTCGCAAAGTCCGACGCGACGCCGCCGAAGACCGTGACCGCCGAGGCACTGCGTGCGCTGAGCGCCTACGACTGGCCTGGCAACGTCCGCGAGCTCGAGAACCTGACCGAGCGAATGGCCGTGCTCGCCGGCGCGCGGCAGGTGCTCGGGATCGACGACCTGCCGGCCGAGATCCGCGGCGCGGCGGCGGCGACCGGCGAGGCAACCGACTACGAAGCGGCGCGACGGCGGTTCGATCAGGCGTACTTCGACGGGTTGCTCGAGCGCTGCAACGGCAGCGTCCCCGAGGCGGCGCGCATCGCCGGCATCTCGGCCGTGCATCTCCGGCGACGGCTGCGCGACCTCCGCGGCGGTGACGACGGCGACGCGGCGCAGCCGGGACCTTCGACGTGATCGGCGCACGGTCGATGCGTCGCGCACTGCTGACGCTCGCGCTCCTTCTCGTCGCTCTGACGACGCCGTCGTGCATCACGATGGCCGTCTGGGACGGAGTCGGCGGGCGGTACGCAGAGGAGGCCCGGCACGCCGAGTTCGAGATGCTGCAAGTCGCCGCACCGCTCGGCGACGAGGCCGCGGAACGCGCGCTCGTCCTGTTCGTCGAGGCGCGCCACGCGTCCGGAGCCGTCGCGACCGGCCAGCGTGATCGGATCGGCAACCGATGCTGGTTCACGCTCGTCGACGAACACCAGGGCGAGGACTTGCTGGCGCTGCTCGACGACCCGGCGTTCGAGGTGACCGAGCTCGAGTGGACGTTCTACGCGGAGGTCCCCGAAGGCGGGCCGCTGGATGCGCGCGTCACGGCAGTGGCGCGGCTTCGCGAACGGCCGGTCGTCGTCGGTGTCGGCGACGGCGATGCCGACCCGCCGCGGGCGTTCGGCGAGCTGTCGACCACGATTCGCGCGGCGCTCGGCGACGTCGTCCACGCGCCGTGGCATTCGCTGCTCCGACCGGCCGCGGACCGCGGGACGACGACCGTCCTCGACGTCTGGAACGCGATCGACGGGACGCCGGCGGCCGACGCGGCGCTCGCGGAGGCCACCGATCTGACTCCCTTCGACCTGCTGCTCGCCGTCGCGACCGACGACGCCGTTCACCGACTCCGCGTCGACGCACGAACGGCGGCACAGCTCGCGCGCCTGCGCTGGTCGATCGGCGGCGACGACGTCGAATGGCGTCTCGACGCGGGGTTCGCAGCGACGCCGTCGTTGCGACCGCCGGTCCCGTCGGACCTGTTGCGCGGCCGGCCGCGACGCGACGCGCCGGCGACGGCCGAGGCGCCGTTCGCGTTCGACTTCACGCCGTCGGGTCCGACCCTCGCGACGCCGCCGCCGGCGCGACGTCCGCTGCTCGACCTTCGCCCACTGCAAAACTTGCCGCCGTCGCGCGTGACCGTCGTCACACAGGAACTCGTGCTCGTCGAGGACGCGTCGTTCTTCGGCGTCGTGCGGCGGATCGTGATGACGCCGTTCGCAGCCGTGGCCGACATCGCCGGTGGCATCCTCGTGGCCGGAATCGCCGCACTGGTCAACGACGACGACGACGAGCAGCGGCACTGGCACCGGCGGAATACCCGCCGGCGTCGGTGAGCCGCGCGCTCGCGACCCTCCGTTCGTTCACTTCCCGAGCTTCTCGCGCAGCCACGCGCGCGCGAGGCTCCAGCGCGCGTGCACGGTTCGCTCGGAGAGCCCGACCGAGTCGGCGACCTCCTTCAACGTCAGCCCCGAGAAGAAGTGCATCTCGACGATCTGCACGAGTTCGGGATCCTTCCGACCCAGTTCCTCGAGCCCCTCGTGAACGGCGAGGACGTCGATCCCGCTGCGTTCGTAGCCGGCGAGCGTCTCGTCCAACGGCACGTGCGCGTGCCCGGCACCGGACTTCTGCGCGCCGCGCGCTCGCGCGTGGTCGACGAGCACATGGCGCATCGCGCGGGACGCCGCGGCGAGGAAGTGCTTTCGGTCCTCGAAGTCGGGCGCACGCCCGCCGAACAATCGCAGGTACGCCTCGTGGACCAAGGCCGTCGCCTGCAGCGTGTGGGCGCCGCGTTCGCGTTCCATGTGGCGCCCGGCGATCCGGTGCAGTTCCTCGTAGAGCAGCGGCAGCAACTCGGCGGCGGCACGGGGCTCACCGCCGCGGATGCGCAGCAGGACCTGCGTGATCGGCGACGACCGGTTTTCGGGTTCGGACTCCATCGAGGGCGCCGGTCGCGACCGGTGGTCCGAGGATACCTCGCGGCGCGGGACTTCCGGCGGGACCTGACCGGCGCATGATCCGCCGTCCATGCAGCCGAACACCGGAGCACCGTCGCCGGCCGCCGCGGAGCCGGACTGGGCGCAGGTCCGATCGCTGTTCGAGGAACTGCTGTCCTGCGGCACGGACGAACGCGACCGACGCCTCGCCGAGCGCGCCGGCCATGCGCCGGAGCTGCTCGCGCGAGTGCGTGCGCTGTTCGCACAGCACGACGCCGCGGGGTCGTTCCTGGCGACGCCACTCCAGTCCGACGACGTGGCGCAGGAGCCCCGCGATCGCGACGGTGACGACGCGATGCACGGGCAGAGCGTCGGACCGTTCCGCATCGTGGCGACGATCGCGCGCGGCGGCATGGGCGTCGTCTACGAAGCCGAGCAGGACCACCCGCGACGCCGCGTCGCGATCAAGATGCTTCGGACGGCACTTCCCAGCTCCGAGATGCTGCGCCGGTTCCTCGACGAGGCCGAGATCCTGGCTCGACTTCGCCATCCGCACGTCGCGCAGGTCTTCGAGGTCGGCACGCACCGACCGGGAGGTGCTCCGGCCAGCGATCCGGTGCCGTACTTCGCGATGGAGCTCGTCGAGGGCGCGCGCACGATCCTCGAACACGCGAACGCCTCGTCGCTGAACTGGCGACGCCGCGTCGAACTGCTGCTGCAGGTCTGCGACGCGATCCATCACGCGCACCAGCGCGGCGTGATCCATCGCGACGTCAAGCCGCAGAACGTGCTCGTCGACGCCGACGGCCGGTGCAAGGTCATCGACTTCGGCGTCGCGCGTCGGATGCGTGGCGACGCGGCGTCCGCGGCATGGACGCTCCCCGGGGTCCTGCTCGGAACACCGGCGTACATGAGCCCCGAGCAGCGTCGCGGCGACGGCGACGCGATCGACGTTCGCACGGACGTCTACGCGCTCGGCGTCCTGCTGCACGAACTGGTCACCGGCGCGCTGCCGTTCGCGGTCGCCGGACGCTCGATCACGGAGGCGCTCACGTTGCTCGAGCACGCCGAGCCGACGCGACCTTCGGCCGTCGTCGCGTCGCTGCCGCGCGAACTCGACTGGATCGTCGCGCGCGCGCTCGAACGCGATCCCGATCGCCGCTACGGCACGGTCGCCGACCTCGGGGCGGACCTGCGTCGCCTTCTCGCGGATCTGCCGGTGCAGGCCGGCCCACCGAGCACGACGTACCGGATGGCGAAGTTCGTGCGCCGTCATCGCGTCGCCGTCGGCGCCGGATTCGCGTTCGTCGTCGTGCTCGTCGCGGCGCTGGCGACCAGCCTCGGGTTCTGGAACCGCGCTGCGAAGGATCGGGATCGCGCCCGCAGCGAAGAGCGCGTCTCCGCCGCCGTCGCACGGTTCGTCGAGACGATGTTCGGCTCGGCACACCCGGACGCGAAGGGCCGCGACGTGCGCCTCGCCGACGTTGTCCGCGACACCGCGCGCGGGTTGCAGGCCGATCGCGCGATGGATCCGCTGGTCCGCGCCTCGCTGCAACGCACGCTCGGCCGCACGCTGCAGGCACTCGGGCTCGACCAGGAGGCGTTGCCGCTGATCGCCGCCGCGTTTCCGACGATGCAGGAGGTGCTCGGCGAGGACGACCCGCGGACGATCGAGTCCGAGTCGCTGCTGGCCGACACGCTGCTGAACCTCGGGCGCGTCGACGAGGCCGAACGCCACGCGATCGCCGCCGACGAACGCGCACGACGGACCGATCGCGATGCACAGGTCCTCGCGAAGACGGCGGCCGGGCTCGCGCACGTCCGGATGACGCAGGGTCACTACGACGAGGCGGACCTGGAACTGGCACGCGCCGAGGCGGCGGCCGACACCGCGCGCACGGCGACTCCGGGTGCGCGAGCCGCGCACACGGCACACCTCGTCGGCGACGCGTTGGCCGACGTTCAGGCGGGGTCGATCGCGATGACGCGCAGTGACCTGGCACGAACCCGCGGCAACTTGGCGGAGGCGAAGGCGCAGGCCGATCGCGCCGTCGAACTGTCGTCGCGCGCGTTCGGACCGACGCATCCGCGCGCCGTGCAGGCCGCCGCGCAGCGCGCACTCGCGGCTGCCGACCTCGGGGACTTCGAAGGCGCGGAGCGGGACCTTCGCGCGGTCGTCGAGTTGCTGACTCGATCGCTCGGACCGGAGCATCCGTCGACGCGGAACGCGATCGGCAGTCTCGGCACGCTGCTGCACCGCCGCGGCAAGCACGACGAGTCCGCGGCACTGCACGAAGCCGTGCTCGCGGCGCAACGCGCCGAACTCGGTCCCGATCACCCGTCGGTGCTGACGGCGTGGAACAACCTCGCGATGCTGCGCATCGACCAACGCCGCGTCGCGGAGGCCGTCACGATGCTCGAGGAGATCCTCGCGATCGCGCGCAGGACGTTCGGGCCGGACGACGTTCGCCTCGTCGCGGCGATCGGCAACCTCGCGCAGGCGCAGCGGCGCGCCGGACGCAACGAGGCCGCCGAGGCGCTGTATCGCGAGGCGATCGCGAAGGAAGAGAGGCGGACGAC
>JAEYTU010000602.1 GCA_023433825.1 Planctomycetota bacterium | reverse complement strand
GTGCGCGGTCGACATCTCGGCGATGCTGGACGGCGCGCAGCGCGCCACGCAGTTTCGGATCGTCGGGACCGACGCCGAACTGCCGGCCGACGTTCGCGTCGAGGTCGCGCCGGAGTTCCTGTTCGGCAGTGGCGGCGTCCCGCCTGGGTACATCGCACAGCCGTTCGCGGTCGAGTTCGGGAAGACGCTCCACGTCACCGCGGTCCGCGGTGACGACGCGTCGCTGCGGATCTCGTTCTCCGCGTGGCTCGACGCCGCGCCGCACGACGGGATCCGCGTCGAGCCCGAGGTCCCGTTCCAGGTCGCGCTCCGCGACGGTGGGATCTCGCTGTTCGGGAAGTTCACTCCGGGCGCTGTCCACCGCGTCGTGCTGCCGAAGGGCTTCCCCGGCACCGGGAGATGCCGGCTCGCTGCCGAGACTCCGGTCCACGTGCTGGTCTCCGACCGCGAGCCCGCGCTGGCGTTCCGCGATGCCGGCACCGTCCTCTCGGCGAAGGCCGACCCGGTCGTCACGATCACCGGCGTCAACGTTGCCGGCTGCACGGTCGAGGCGCGGCGGATCTACGCGAACAACGCCGTGTTCGCCGCGCAGGACCCGTACCGACAGGAGCGGTACGCGGCGCCGACGAAGGCGATCCGACTGCCGGTCGCCAGCGCACGCAACGAACCGTTCCAGATCGCCGTGCCGCTGCGCGACCTGATCGGCGCCGACACGCGCGGCCTGCACGAACTCCGGCTGTCGGCGGACGAACTGCACTGGCATTCGGTGCGGCGGCTCGTCTTCGTGACCGACCTCGGTGGGACGATGCGCGCCGCCGGCGACAGCGTCGCCGTTCGCGTGACGAGCCTCGCGCTCGGCACACCGATCGAAGGCGCTCGCATCCGCGTGCTGACGGCGACGAACCAGGATCTCGTCGACGGACGGACCGACGCGAACGGCGTCGCGTTGCTGCGGTTCGACGCGCACGGTTCGGATCGCGTGCCGTTCGCCGTCGACGTGCGCACCGACGACGACTGGTGCGTCGTCGATGCGAAGTCCGACGCCGTCGACTGGAGCCGCAGCGGCGGCGGTCGTGACTACGCGACCGGCGTCGAGGCGTACGTCGCGACGGATCGCGGCGTCGCACGGCCCGGCGAGACGATCCATGCGACGCTGCTGATTCGTGACGCCGCGTGCGCGGTCCCGGCGGGGTTCGCGGCGGCAGTGAACTTCGTCGACCCGCGCGGCCGCGTGCGCGCGACCGTGCCATGGAAGGACGCCGGCGGCGGGCTCGCGGCAGCTTCGTTCGAAGTTCCGGAGGCCGGGCCGACCGGGCGATGGGCGATCGAACTGAACGGCAGCGACGGTGCGAGGCTCGGTCGCGCGCCGGTGACGGTCGACATGATCGTGCCGCCGCGGATCGAGGTCGCCGTCGACGCCGCGCCGGCGCGGTTCGCCGAACGCGCGACGGCGACCGTGTGCGCTAAGTGGCTCGAAGGTGAACCGCTCGGCCGGCAGAGCGGGAAGGCGTTCGTTCGGTTCGATCCAGCGTCGTTCACGCCCGAGGGCTACGCCGGCTGGTCGTTCGACGTCGTGCGCGACGGTGTCGCGACGCCCGGCGCGCTGCCGGAGCGTGCGTTCGCGCTCGGGGACGACGGCGTTGCGAAGGTCACGTTCGACGTCCCTGCGGCGGCCGGCGGCAGACAGTGTCTGCGGGCGAACGTCGTCGCCGAGGTCGAGGAGCCGGGTGGGCGCGTCGTTCGCGCCGTCGCGCGGACGCGCATGCTCGTCGACGCGCCGATCGTCGGGATTCGGCATCACGAAGCGGGCGCCGAGATCGTCGCCGTCGATGCGTCCGGTGCTCCGGTCGAGGCCGGCGAGGTCGTCGTCCGTCTCGAAGCTCGCCGACTCGTCCACGAACCGGTCACGCGCGCGAACGGCCGCTACGGGTGGCAGTCGCGACTGCTGCGGACCGTCGTCGCGGAGCGGAAGGTGACACTCGGCGCGGGTCCGCTCGTCGTCCCGCTCGAAGGCGTGATCGAGGACGGCTGGCGAACGCTGGTCGTCGTCCGCGACCGCGCCGAGGCCGAGTGCGATCTCGACGTTCGGCCGAGCGTCGAACGCTTCGCGCTGCGAGGCCCCGAGGGCCGAGTTGCGCGCGGCGCCGAGATCGAGCTGCATGCGAACGTCCCCGTCGCCGGCACCGTGCTCGTGACGGTCGAAGGCACCACGGTGCATGCGGCGCACACGTTCGCGGCCACGATCGGTGACAACGTCTGGCGCCTGCGGTTGCCCGACGTCGACGCGCCAAACCTGCACCTGTTCGCGACGCTGCGTGCGCGGCAGACCGGGCCGGGACCGCATTGGATCGCGGCCCACGCCGTCGTCGCGATCGACGCGCCGGCGTTGCGGGGGACGCTCGAACTCGACGTCGCCGGCGAAGTCCGCCCCGAGACCGAGGTCACGATCGGCGTGACGGCGCACGGCGCGTCGGCCGTCACGTTGGCGCTCGTCGACGAAGGTGTGCTCGGGATCGACGCGCATCCGGTGCCGGATCCGTACGAGTTCTTCCGCGCGCTGCGCCGTCTCGCGACGACGACGGCCGACAACGGGCCGCAGCTGATGCACGGAGCCGTGTTCGATCCGGCGCTGACGACCGGTGGCGACGACGGCGACGACGGCGGCGGTCGCCACGTCGGCAGCCGCAACGAGTCGATTCGCACCGTCGCGATGTTCCACGGTCCGGTGGCGCTCGACGCGAACGGGCGCGCCGTCGTGCGGGTCACGCTGCCGCCGTACGAAGGGCGACTCCGCGTCGTCGCGATCGCGAGCGGTCCGCGGGCCGTCGCGGCGAATGCGCGACCGCTGCTGGTCAAGGGTCCGCTCGGCGTGCGACTCGCGATGCCGCGCGTGCTGACGCCGGGCGACCGTTCGCAGGGCGTGTTGTCGCTGCGCAA
>JAEYTU010000561.1 GCA_023433825.1 Planctomycetota bacterium | reverse complement strand
GACACGACCGGCGTCCGCCCGAGCGGCGACGCGCGCGCGCCGGCGAGCCACGCGGCGAGGACCGAGTCGAGGAACGCGTCGTCGATCCGTTCGTCGCGGTAGTCGCCGGCGACGCGGGACGCGGCCGTCGCCTCGCCGTCGATCCCGCGACGGTCGAACTGCAGGGTTCCCGGCAGCAGTCCGCGACCGGTGTGGAGCACGCGCGTGCCGGTCTCGGTCGCGACGTAGTGCAGCATGCGGTGCAACCCGCCGCGATCGGCGTGCAGCCACAACAGATCGACCGTGTCGCGTTCGTGGAAGCGCAGCAGCGCGTCGGCGATCCGTTCGTAGCGTGCGGCCGTGCGCGCGAGCGCCTTCGTGTCGGCGGTCGGGTGTCCGCGCTGCACGAGCTCCATCTCGGCGAACCACTCGATCGGCAGTCGAACGTAGCTCGACGCTGCCGCCGTCAGCGGATGCACGTTCAACCCCTGCGCCGCGAAGAACGTCTCCGTGTACGGGTCGGCGGCGAGGATCGTCACCCGATGTCCGCGCGACAGCAGCAGCCGCGCGACGCGCTCGTGCAGCTGGTAGTGCGCGATGCCGGGCGATCCGAAGACGACGTGGGCCATCGAAGTCCGTCCATCGGCGGTGCGTCGCGCCGGGCTTGATCGCGCCTTGCACCCCCGTCCACGCCTCGCGACGATCCCGCGCCGTTTCGACCCGAACTCGACGAAGGCACGCCGTTCCCGCGCGCTGAGGACTCCATGGATTTCACGTTCACCGACGAGCAGCAGATGCTCCGTAAGACCGTCCGCGACTTCGTGAACGCGGAGGTCAAGCCGCTCGCCGCGCAGATCGACGCGAAGAAGAAGATCCCGCCGGCGCTGCTGGAGCAGATCCGCGACCTCGGCATGCTCGGGCTGCCGTTCCCCGAGAAGTACGGCGGCGGCGGTTTCGGCGAGACCGGTCTCTGCATCTTCATGGAGGAGATCACGCGCGGGTGCTTCTCGACCGCGGTCGTCTGCGGCGGACACACGTCGATCGGCGCGACGTCGATCTACCTGTATGGCAGCGAGGAGCAGAAGCAGACCTGGCTGAAGGACCTCTGCGAGGGCCGGAAGTGGGCGGCGTACGCGCTGACGGAGGCGAACTCCGGCTCCGACGCCGCGGCGATGGCGACGACGGCCGTCCCGCAGGGCGACCAGTGGATCCTCGAGGGCAGCAAGATCTGGATCACGAACGGCGACTTCGCCGACGTCATCGTCACGTTCGCCGCGACCGATCGGGCGAAGGGTGTCCGCGGCGGGATCACGGCGTTCATCGTCGACACGAAGAGCCCCGGGTTCTCGGTCGGCAAGCCCGAGGACAAGATGGGGCAGTGCGGTTCGACGACGGTCGAGATCACGTTCGACAAGGTCGCCGTGCCGAACTCGTGCGTGCTCGGTCCGGTCGGTGACGGCTTCAAGGTCGCGATGGCGACCCTCGACCGCGGGCGATTGACGCTGGGCGCGAACTGTCTCGGCGCCGCGAAGGAAGCGCTCGACATCTCGATCCGCTACGCGAACGAGCGCCAGGCGTTCGGCAAACCGATCGCCGAGCAGCCAGCGATCCAGACGATGCTGGCCGACTCCGCGACCGACATCTACGCGATGGAGAGTCTGCTCTACCGGACGGCGTGGATGTGCGACCAGGGAATGGTCATCAGCCGCGAGAGTGCGATCGTGAAGCTGTTCTGCAGCGAGGCTCTCGACCGCGTCGTCGACCGCGCCGTGCAGATCCACGGCGGCTACGGCTACTCGAAGGAGTACGCCGTCGAACGGATGTACCGCGACGCACGCGTCAACCGGATCTACGAGGGCACGAGCGAGATCCAGCGCTTGGTCATCGCGCGCAGCCTGATCAAGAACGGCGGTTACTGACGGCGGCCGATCGCGGCGGTCCACTCCGCGCGCCGCGCGAGCCAGATCTCCTGCGTGTTCTCGCGTGCGAAACGAACCCCCTGGTCGACCATCGTCGCCAGTGCGGTTCGATCCTTCGCCAACGCGACGAGCCGCTGCGCCAGCGCCGAAGTGTCGAGCCACGGGACGCACGTCACCCCGGCGCCCATCGCCTCGAGTTCTTCGTAGTAGTAGGTGTCGAACGCGAGGATCGGGATGCCGCGCGTCTGCGCGTCCAGCGCGCTGCGCGGCGTGTCCTCGGAGAGCGGTGCGGCGAGGAGCAGATCGAAGTCGGTCAAGCCTGCGAGGAACTCGCGTCCGTACGGTCGCGCGCCGTGAAACGTGACGACGTCGCTCGTCCCGAGTTCGACGGCGATCCGCTGCAGGTGGGCCTCGTCCTCCCCGCCGCCGAACACGTCGAACGTCACGTCGGCGCCGGCGCGCCGCGCCTCCGCGATCGCGCGCAACATGACCTCGACGCCCTTGTAGCGAGTCAGCCGCCCGAAGTAGACGCAGCGCAGGCGAGTGTCGCCGTTCGTGTAGCTCGCTCGCTTGCGCGCCTGCTCCGACTCGTCGAGCACCATGTCGGCAGAGTGCGCGGCGTCCAGCAGCCACTTCACGTGCGGGGCGCCGCGACCGAAGTCGGCGACCAGCTTCTTGCCCTTCAACATGACGAGGTCACAGAACCACCGCGCGGCGTGCGTCTGCAGCGCCTGCCAGACGTTGTGGATGTACTTGCGTCGCCAGTAGACACCGTACGACCAGACGCCGGTGCGCAGGTTCATCGCCGCCGAGTTCCGCCAGTCGATGTCGATCACGTAGACGCGCCGCCGGCGGCGAAGCCACGCGACGACGAGCGCCAGATTCTCCATCGGCGCGGTCAGCTCGGACGGGCCGGCGTGGACCGTGCTCGCATCGCCGACCGCTCGCCAGAGTCTTGCCGCGAGGCGCGGGATCGCGAGGACGCGACCGAGCCGACCGGCCGACGCAGACCGGAGCGCGACGAAACGGACTCGATCGTCGTGCGCGTCGAGTGCGACGCACGACGCCTGCACGCGCGCGTAGCCCTCGGCGTCCATCTCCGGCTCGCGATCGTCAACGTCTCGACGTGCGGACGCAGCGACGCCAACAACAGCCGCAGATGTCCGGCGAACGCGCTCTCGATCGCGCAGCGTCGCGCATCGAGTCGATGGAACGGCACCGGCAGGACCATCAGGTAGTTCGCTCGACGATCGACCTGCGCCTGGTTCGTCGGCATCTCAGTGTTCCTTGCTGAACGCCGCGACGCCGTCGAACTCGTAGAGCTTCTCGACGTGGTTCCACCGTGCGACGCTCGCCAAGCGCTGCATCGCGTCGAGCACCTCCGCGTCGCCGACGTCCTTCGCGGCATCGCGCGTCAGCAATCGCACCCGCCAGTGGTCGACGCAGTCGGGCGTCGTCGCACCGGCCGGGTGGACGATCGAGCCGCGATTGCCGAGGAACGCGAACGAGAGCGCCGCGCCTTCGAGGGCTGCCTCGACGGCACGCCCGAGTTCCCCCGGCGCCTTGTCGGCCTCCAGGAACACGTCGACGCCGACCGTGCGACGCGACGTCGGTCGGACGGCGACACGGTCACCCTTCGTCCGTGGCACGACGAGCTTCGTCGCCGGCCGCTCGCCCCAGTGCGGCGAACGTCGTCCGAGGTGCTCGACGATCGCCTCGGTGAACTGCGTCGTCGTCACACCCGGCTTGCGGCTCGCGAGATCGCCGGTCACGCGCGTGCCCTCTTCCAGCGTCACGATCAGCGCGTGCTCGATCTTCGTCGCGAGCTCGTGCCACCCGAAGTGACGCAGCATCAGCACGGCCGCCAGCAACAGCGCCGTCGGGTTCGCGCGGTCCTGACCGGCGATGTCCGGCGCCGATCCGTGCACGGCTTCGAAGATCGCGGCGTCGTCGCCGAGGTTCGCCGACGGTGGGATCCCGAGCCCGCCCGCGAGTCCCGCCGCGAGGTCGCTCAAGATGTCGCCGTTCATGTTCGTCATGACCAGCACGTCCATCTGCTCCGGACGGCGCACGAGCTGATGCGCGC
>JAEYTU010000544.1 GCA_023433825.1 Planctomycetota bacterium | reverse complement strand
CCGATCGTCGCCGATGCACCGCCGTTCGCCGTCGCGTCGGAACGCGTGTTCACCGGACCGCTGGCCGTCGATGCGGCGGTCGGCGACGTGTCGGGCGACGGCGTCGCCGATCTGGTCGTCGTCGACGCAGCCACCGCGCGCGTCGTCGCGCTGCGCTCGCGACGCGCGTCGCGCGTCCTCGCCTACGGAACCGGTTGCGTCGGGTCGGTCGGCGTTCCGGTCATCCGGGGCATCGGCACTCCGGACGTCGAGGCGTCGACGCACGCGATCGGCCTGCACGGCGCGCGTCCGCTCGCCGGCGCGTTCCTGTTCCTCGGCGTGACCGCGGTCGACCTGCCGCTGCCCGGCGGGTGCTCGGTCCGCAACGAAGCGCTCGCGATCTTCGCGACGACGACCGACGCGAACGGCGCCGCGTCGTTGCCGATGCCGATCCGCCGGAACGTGACGCTGATCGGCCTCGAGCTGTTCGTGCAGTGGTGGGTCGTCGACCCGGGCGGTGCGGCGCTCGACCTCCTCAGCGGGACTTCCGGTCTGCGCGTACGGATCGGCGGCTGACCCGACACGATCGACATTCGGAGACGAACACAGATGCACACACGAACTCGAAACTCGACCCGGACGCTGCGCCTGATGCTCGCGGCGTCGTTCGGCGCCGTTCTCGGCATGGCTGATGCCGTCCGAGCGCAGCACAACTTCCTGACGAACGGCGACTTCACGCAGGGACTGCAGGGATGGACGGTCGTCGGGTTCGCCGACAGCCCACTCGTGCAGTCGTACGACGTGACCGGCCGCGGCGCGTCGTCGGCGTTCGGCTGCAATCCCGGCAACAACCAATTGCCGTTCCTGTCGCTGCAGCAGACCGTCCTCGCGCTGCCCGGAACCGGGACCGAGTTCTTCGCGAACCTCGCGATGGAATCGCCCGGCGCGAATGCGAGTGGGGGAATCGTCGAGGTGCACATCGGCCCCGACCTGATCGCGCGGCACGACTTCGGCGCGGCGACGCCGGGCGTTCGCCGTGTCGCACTGTGCGGTCGCATCCTGCCGACGGTCGGCGGCAACCAGACACTGTCGATCACGTTCTCGCGGCCGTTCCTCGGACTGCTCGGACGGACGCCGCGCGTCTGGATCGACGACATGGAATTGACGCTGTCGCCGGGTCCGTCGTTCACGATCGACGGCTCACGACGTCCGAACGAACAGGTCACGCTGCGCACACAGGGCGATCCGAACGATCTGTTCGCCGTGTTCGTCGCCGGATCACGCCTGCCGACCGGGATCACGCTGCCGCCGTTCAACGGGACGTGGTGGCTCGGGCCGACCGGGATCGCGGCGCTGTGGTCGGGCCGACTCGACGCCGCCGGTCTCGCGACGCTGCCGATCACGCTGCCGAACGATCCCGGAATGAGCGGCGTGCCGCTGTGGTTCCAAGCTGCCGGCGCGAGCGCGACGCTCGTCACGTTCGGCAACGCGCACGATCTCGGCTTGCACTGAGCCCGGCGGCCAAAGCCGCGACTAACGCAGTGCGAAACTGCGCACGAACTCGACGAGTCGCGGCGTCGCCAGGCGATGCGCGACGTCGTTGCCGTGGTAGTCGGCCGGGCTGACCCACAGCTCCGGCGTCGGCCGTCCGCGCAGCGACGGCAGCAGGTCGACGAACGGGATCCCTTCCATCGCGCAGAACTCGGCGACGAGCGTGTGCATCTTCGCGAACGGATACCGCTCGTCCGGTCCGAGTCCCTGGAACAGCGGCCAGAGCGCGACACCGAACGGCAACGAACGTTCGCGGCACCAGTCGCGCATCGCGCGGAGCGCACGTTGCGGCCCTTCGCCGGCCCACATCATCTCGCGCGTCTCCTGCCGATGGAGCGCCTGCAGCGCGGCGTAGTAGTCGGGCCCCATCGCCAGCAGATCGCCGACGACGTCGACACCCTCGGGCCACGTCAGTTCGCTCTGACGCGGGTACGCGTCGCCGCCGCCGAATCGCAGCACGAGATCCTGCAGCAACCGTGAGCCCAGCGGCGCGCGACGTTCGACCGGGCGGTCGTGCGACAGCATCGCGGTGATCGGCAGCAGGTCGTTCAGGCACAGCGTCACGAGCACGGCGTCGGGCTCGAACGCGACGAACCGTTCGCGCAACCCGACCTCGTACTCGTCGACGTACAGCGCGCCGGACGCGCCGCAGTTGACGAGCCGAATGCCGTCGTCTGCCTTTCGCAGCTCGCCCTCGACCAGCCGCGTCCACGCGTCCTCGATTCGCACGCCCCAGCCGAACGTGAACGAGTCGCCGATGCACACGATGCGCCGTTGCCCCGGCGGCTTCGGCTCGCACAGCTCCTCGCGATCGCGGATGCCCCGCGAGTTGAAGTCGCACCGCACGCAGCCGAGCTCGTCGAAGTACGGCTGCCGCGAGCCGTCGTAGCAGATGTAGAACGTCGAGTTCGGCGCCCAGGTGTGGCGCGTGCGCGGCGACGGCCGCACTTCGACGAGCAGTCCGCGTTCGACCGCCGTCATGAACTCGATCCGCTCGCGCGCGCCGTCGCGGTAGTACTGCTGGTGGACGGTGTGGAGGTTCCCGGCGTCGGCGTGCCCGGCCAGCTTGCGCGCGGCCCGGCCGCAGGCTTCCAGCGCCGCGTCGACCGCCGCGATCGCCGCGACCGGATCCGCGATGCGCTCCGTTGCGGTCGCGATCGCAGCTTCGATCGCCGCAACGTCGGCGAGTTCCGCGTTGGGGAGTTGGCGGCAACGCGCGACGGCGGCTCCGGCCGCGGCGAGGCGCGCGCGCGCGCGTTCGCTCGCGGCGGCGTCGCGTGGTTCCGCGCCGAGCGCCGCACGTGCGTCGCGAAGCTCGAGCGACGTCTTCTTCAGTTCGCCGAGTTCGGCGTCGGCTCGCACCGGTTCCGAGCGCACGGCGCGGTAGACGAACTCGGCCGCGAGACCGGCGATCGCGAATGCGACGACGAACAGCGTCAGCCGCGACGCGATCCTCGAGACGTTTCGTTGCGACACGGGGCGCGGAGCCTCGCGTCGATCGGTGACGGCGTCAACCGCACGAGCGCGCACTCGACCGGCTCCGCTCTGGAACGCAAAGCGATCGGCGTTACCCTGCGCCCCCTTGGATGCCGTCCTCAGCTGCGACTCGGTCTTCCGCTTCCACGAAGTCGAAGGTCGCTCGATCCCGATCCTGCGAGGGATCACGTTCCGCCTCGCACGCGGCGAGTTCGCGACGATCATGGGGCCGTCGGGCTCCGGCAAGTCGACGCTGCTGCACATCCTGGCCGGCCTCGACGTTCCGTCGTCGGGGGAAGTGACGATCCACGGGCAACGGATCACGGTTCCCGACGAGGAACAGCGAACGCGGATTCGTCGCGAGCAGATCGGGTTCATCTTCCAGTTCTTCCAGTTGCTGCCGGATCTGACCGTTGCCGAGAACGTCGCGCTGCCGCTGTTGATCGCCGGCAAGAACCCGAAGCGGCACTGGGCACGCGTCGACGAACTGCTCGAAGTGCTCGGGATCGCAGATCTGCGCGATCGGATGCCGCGCCGGCTCTCCGGCGGCGAGATGCAGCGCGTCAGCATCGCGCGGGCGCTCGTCAACTCACCGCCGTTGCTGCTCGCCGACGAGCCGACCGGCAACCTGTCGTCCAAGGCCGGCGAGGAGATCGTCGCGATGCTGCAGCAGGTCGCGAAGCGGTTCGCGACGAGCGTGCTGCTGGTCACGCACAACCCGCGCGACGCAGCCGCCGGCGATCGAGTGCTGTTCCTCGACGACGGACAGATGGATCCGAACCAAGCGCTGACCGGAGGTCGATTCGATGCGGCTGACGTCTTTCGTCGTCTTTCGGAGCTGGGCATCTAACCGGCTCCGGACGGCGTTGACGGTCCTCGGCATCGCGCTCGGCATCGCGATCGTCGTCGCCATCCACGTCGTCGATCACAACACGATCCAGAGTCGGCTGCGCCAGCAGCGGGCCGACTTCGGACGCGTGGATCTCGAACTGCTCTCGCACGTCCAGGATCGCGATCCCGCCGAAACGCGGGCGAACCTGGCAGCACGGCCGGAGGTCCGCGACGTCGGGTTGTGGCGGCAGGCGCTCGTCGCCGTGCAGTCCGGCGAACGTCACGTCGGGACCTGCATGCTGTACGGGATCTCGCCGTTGCCGTCGCGCGCGTTCGGTCACTACGTCGTCGACGAAGGCGAGGACCTCGACGATCTCGGCGGTGACTCGGCGGTCCTCGTCGGCCGCGCCTACGCCCAAGCGCACGGCTGGAAGGTCGGCGACCTGCTGACGCTGTCGATCCCGCCGGCGACGCTGCGCGCGCGCTGTCGCAACGGCGTGCTCGAACAGGTCCCGGAGGTCGTCACCGATCCGCGTCCGCATCCGGTTCGGATCGCCGGGATCCTGGCACCGCAACGGGTTGGGCGACGCCCCCTCGGCGAAGTGTTCGTCGGCAGCTTCGCACTCGCACGCCGCCTCGCGCCGGCGGCGCCGCCGTTCTTCCAGATCAATCGCCAGCCGGGTGCCAACGTCGACCGGCTGCGGCAGTCGCTGCAGGCCGACCACCAAGTCCTCGACGAACGCAGCGCGTTGCTCGGCGAGGCGGCCGACGAACGCGCGTTCCGCAACGGCGTCAAGATCCTCGGCTGTCTCGCGCTCGTGCTCGGGATGTTCGTCGTCTTCCAGACGTTGTCGCAGTCGCTCGTCGAACGCCTGCGGCAACTCGGCCTGCTGCGGTGCCTCGGTGCGGGCCGTTCGTCGATCGCCGCGATCTTCCTGCTCGACGCCGTCGTCATGGCCGTCGTCGGTGCGGTGCTCGGCGTCGCGATGGGACTCGCGCTCGCCTATGGCCTGCAGTCGATGGAGGTCTCGACGCTCGGGATGGGGAAGGTCGTCGACACGTTCGAGATCCCGCCCGGCCCGGTGCTGTGGACGGCGACGATCGGCGTGCTGTTCACGCTCGCCGGCGCGGCGTTCCCGCTGTGGAAGGCACGCAACCTGCCGGCGATGGCGATCCTCGCCGCGCATGGACTCGACGGCAGCGGCAACTATGTGCTGCGCGGCGTTCACCTGTTCCTGTTCGTGCTGCTCGTCGTCGTGCTGCCGGGCGCCTACCTCGCGATGACGCCGCTGCTGGCTGAGGACGGCCACGAGACGCTCGTCGTCCTCGCCGAACTCGGCAGCATGATCCTGCTGTTCGGTGGTGTGCTGCTCGCGGCGCCGTTCGTAGTGCAGACGCTCGCGCGGCTGATGCTGCTGCCGCTCCGCCCGTTCCTGCGGCTGCCGGTGTTCCTCGTCGACAAGGCGCTGAAACAGAACCCGGGGCGATTCGCGGCCAGCGTGTGTGGCCTCGCCGTCGTGCTCGTCGCGTTGGTCGCGCTGAAGCACGTCACGTACTCGCTGGCCGGCGAAGTGCGTCGGTTCGGCGCGATCACGACGTCGGATCGGGTCTTCGTCGCGTGGACGAGTCACGCGCCGCTCTCGCGGAGCGCGCTCGAAGGTCTCGGACAGATCCCCGGCGTCCGCAGCTTCGACGCGATCGAGGGCACCGTGAATCCGTCGTTCCTGCTGTCCGGGCTCGACGCCGCGGCGCTGGTCCGCGACGGACGCGCCCTGGCCGGCGAGCCGGTGCTGGCGCAGCGCTACCGCGAGGAACGGTGCCTGATCGTCAGTCACCGCCTCGCGCAGCTGCGTGGCTTCCGCGTCGACGACTTCGTCGCCGTCCTGACCGACGACGGCCCGGTGCCGTACCGCGTGCTGCGGATCAGTGACGCCAGTGGCTTCTTCCCGGACGAACGCGCGTTCGCCGTGACCGACCCGCGTTGGCTGCGGCAGGACTTCTGCCTGCCCGTCGCGTCGGTCGTCAAGGTCTCGATCGAAGTCATGCCTGGGCACGAGCACCACGAGCTGATGAGCACCGTGCAGCGTGAGTTGCCGTTCGTCGACTGGAAGAAGAGCGGGCCCGACATCGTCGCGTACCACCTGCGCGACGTGGCGCGCGACTTCCGGCTGTTCGACCTGCTGCTGTTCTTGATCCTCGTCCTCGCCGGTGTCGGCCTCGTCAACGCGATGACGATCGCGGCGCTCGGGCGCAGTCGCGAGATCGGCGTGCTGCGGGCACTCGGGACCGATGGTCGCGCGCTGCAGTGGACGTTCCTGCTCGAAGGCGTCGTCGTCGCGCTGCTCGCGGCGGGTCTCGCGTGTGCGCTCGGCGCGCCGCTCGGTTCCGTCGTCGTCGCCGGTCTGCGACAGGTCTCGGGTCTCGACGTGCCGCTTGTCGTGCCGTGGGCCGTCGTCGCGGCCGTCCCGTTCGTCGCGCTGGCCGTCGGACTCGTCGCGTCGATCCTGCCGGGACTCCGAGCCGTGCGCGAACGACCGTCCGACGCCGTCCGCTACGAGTAGTCGGCGGCGCGGACCTGTTGCAGCAAGTCGACCAG
>JAEYTU010000489.1 GCA_023433825.1 Planctomycetota bacterium | reverse complement strand
CCGATGGGGCGCCGCCCCCCGCGAGTGCGCTCGACGGCTTCGCGACGACGATCGGATTCGACGCCGCAGCACCCGAGTTCGAAGTCGACGTCGCTGGCGAAGGTGCCGCCATTGGCACGTCCCGCGGAGCCGGCGTCGCGACCTGCGTCGGCGCCACGACCGTCGGAGCTGCGTCGGCGACGCGCGGCGATGGTGCGACGTTCGCTGCGTCGGCGAGTGTCGGCTGCGGTGCGGCGACGTCGCGCGCGACGGTGCTCGTCGAAGACGACGGCGCCGACTCCGGCAGTGGCAGTGAGGAAGTCGCGCCGGCGGCGCCGCCGGACGCCCCCGCTCCCACCAACGCACTCGCCGGAGCCGTGACGACGAGTGGCGCCGCAGCACCGGTCACGCGCTCGGCGACCGGCGGCGCACTCCGCGGCGCGAGTGCCGCCTGCGCCGCCGCGACGACGTCGACGTTGCGATCGACACCGCGATACGGCGTGACCTCGGGCAAGGCGTCGCGCGCGTCGGCCGCCGACGGCGCCAGTTCCCGCGCTGCGAGTTCGACGCCTTCGACACCGGGCAACGCCTGCGACGCATCCGCGGCCGACGGCGCATTCGCGACCTCGCTCGCCGGTGCGGTGGCCGACAACGCCGCCGCCGGCGGTGTGAACCGCGCACTCGCGACGAGTCCATCGCCGTCGCCGTCGTTCGCCGCCGGCGCGCCGCTCGCGTCGATCCGGATCTCGACCGACAGCCGGCCGTCACCGTCCTCCTGCTGCATGCGCCGGACGATCTGGACGCCGCCAAGCCACAGGTAGACCAGCAGATGGACGAGCAGCGACAGCAGCAGGCACCACGTGACGACGTCCAGCGAACGGAACCGCCGCCCGAGCAGCAGCAGGACGAGCAGCGCCGTCGCCGCGCCGAACAGCCACCACAGCCATCGCTCGAGGTCGGCCTGCCCGGCCCACCATGGATGCAGCTCCCGCGCGCGTGCGCGATGCACGAGCGACGTCGACGGCTCGACGAGCAGCAGCTCGTCGACGGCGATCGGCTGCGCTCCGCGCAGTCGCCCGTCGGCCGACAACGGCTCGAACGCCGCCGGCGGCGCGAACCGTCCGTCGTGCCGCCACGTCTTCGCGACGCGCAGCGCGCCGTCGCGCCCTTGCGTCGAGAACCACAGTCCGACGCCGTCGGCGGCGAACGCCGGCTCGCGGACGATCCCGCGCAAGAGCGGCGACGCGGCCATCGCGTCGGCGTCGAACAGCGGCGTCGCGGCGGCGCGTTCGCCGTCGGTGTGCATCAGCGACCACGCGCCAAAGGCGCCGCGTTCGTCGATCTCGCGCCGCACGAACGCGACCCCACCGCGCGGGTCCGGCGCCGGATCGGTCTCGTCGGCGAACGTGTTGACGTCGTCGCCGAGCCGCCGCGGCGCCGCGAACCCGTCGCCGAGACGCCGTGCGACGTAGACGTCGAACCCACCGGCGCCGCCGGTGCGATCCGACGCGAACCACAGCGCGCCGTTCTGGTCGATCGCCGGGGCGAGGTCGTGCGCGGACGAGTTGACGAGCGGCAGCGGCTGCGCGCCGGCCATCGGACGCGTCGGGTCGAACACGACGAGATCGGTCCGTTCGTCGTCGCCGCGCGCGTAGACGAACCGTCCGTCGGGAAGCCGCACGGCGCGTCCGGCGACCGGGCCCGGCAGTTCGGCGAACGGCTCCGGCCGCGGCCACGCCCACATCGACGCATCGCGCAGGTCGTCGGCGCGGACCAGACGTTCGCCGTCGGTGTAGTAGAGCGGCCGCCCGCTGCGCAGCACGAACAGCGTGATCGCAGCGCCTGCGGCCAGCAGGCCGCAGACGACGATCCCGAGGCCGCGCACGCGCGCGTTCACCGTGGCGACCCGTCGGAGGGCGCCGCCGCGATCGCGACCTTCGTCAGTGCGGCGATCCGACAGGCGTCGAGCACCGACGCGACGGCGCCGAAGTGCACGCGGACGTCACCGCGCACGAGCACCTCTTGATCCTTGCTGCGCGCCGCGGCCGCCGACAGTCGTTGCCGCAGGCCGTCCTCGTCGACGACGCGCCCGTCGACCGACAGTGCTCCGTCCTTGCGAATCACGACGACGAGCGGTGGCGCGGCCTCCTTCGGCTTGCCGCTCTGCGACTTCGGCAGGTCCAAGTCCATCGTGACCTCGTCCTTCGCGAACGTCGTCGCGGCGAGGAAGAACACGAGCAGCAGGAAGACGACGTCGATCAGCGGCGTCAGGTTCGGGCCGTCGTCGGGATCGTCGCCGAGATCAAGCCGCATCCTCGGCCCTCCCGCGCGCCGCGATCGCCTCGACGACCGGGCTCAGCCGCTCGTCGACCGCCAGCACGAGTCGGCGGACCTTCGCCGTCAGGTGCGCGGCCAGCAGCATCGCCGGGATCGCGACCATCAGCCCGGCGATCGTCGTGACGAGCGCGACCTCGATGCCGGCGGCGAGGTTCTCGGGTTTGCCGAGTCCGGTCTGGACGACGCGATGGAACGCGTCGGCGATCCCGACGACGGTCCCGAACAGACCGAGCAACGGCGCGACGGCGGCGACGACCGACAGCGGACGAACGTTCGCACGCAGCTTCTCGAGTTCCTTCTGCGCCTGGTCCTGCATCGCGCGCTCGACGTCGTGCAGCGGGTAGCCGGCGCGGCGCAGGCCCGCGAGCAGGACGCGCCCACCCGGACTCGGCGTGGACTCGGCCGCCGCGCGCGCGGATCCGACGTCGCCGCGTTGCGCCGCCGCGATCGCGTCGTCGAGGGCCGGCGGCAGGACCTGCGCACGCGTCAGGCGCAGATAGCGTTCGATCGCGAAGCCGAGCGCGACGATCGAGCACAACGCGATCGGCACCATGATCGGGCCGCCGGAGACGAGGAAGTCGGACACCGACTGCAGCGTGACGACGCCGCTCTCGGATGCATTCGTGGTCGGGCTCTGCATGGCGATCATCGTCGTTGGCTCCGGTTGCGCGGTCCGCCGCTGCCGGGTGTCGGTTTGCCGTGGTTCGGGAACCGCGTGCGAAGTTCGTCGCGCAGCTTCGCGGCCTTCTGCGGTTCGTTCTTCTTGTCGTAGCAGGCGATCGCGAGTTCGAGACCGGCCGGCACCCACTGCGGGTCGGTGTAGAGCACCGAGAGCTGCAGCAGCGCCTCGATCGCACCGTCGACGTCGTTCGCGGCCGCGCGCAGCTCGCCGAGTCGGAACTGTGCCTCGGCGGCGAGTTCGCCTTCCGAGAGATCCGTGACCTTGCGCAGCGCGGCTTCGGCCGGCGCGCGTGCGCCGAGCGCCGCGTGGGCGCGACCGCGCGCCAGTTCGACGCGTGCGCGTGTCGTCGCGTCGACGTCGCGCGCATCGGCGAGGAACGTCTCTGCGGCGGCCGCGGCTTGCGCGTAGGCGCCAGTCTCGACGAGACACGGCGCGAGAACGGCACGCGCGGCGCTGGCGCGCGGGTGGTCTGGGCTTCGGCGCAACAGCTCGGCGAGGCGCTCGACGGCTTCGGCGGCGCGACCTTCGCGGCTCAGCAGTTCGCCGGCGACGAAGCGCGCCTCGTCGGCGAGATCGCCGTCGGCGGCAGCCGCGGCGTCGAACGCGGCCAGCGCGCCGGCGACGTCACCGGCGTCGCGCAGTGCGAAGCCGAGCCGGTACTGCGCGCGCTGGCGGTGGCGGCCGTCGACCTTCGCGAAGTGCGTCTTCGCGGCGGCGCCGTCACCGGCCGCGAGGCGAAGCTCGCCGAGCTGCAGGTGCGCCTCGTGCGTCAGTTCCTCGTCCTGCGTCGACGCCAGCACGACTCGGAACGCCGCGTCGGCGGCCTTCGCGTCGTTGGCGCGCAGGCACGCGTGGCCGAGTTCGTAGGCGGCGCGGTCACGGCGCGGGTGCTTCGCGTCGGCGGCGATCGGGGTCAGCACGGCGCGCGCGGCCGCGTCGTCGCCGGCGCGGGCCTTCGCGAGACCGAGCGCGTAGCGGATCTCGGGCGCGCGTTCGTGGGTCGCGTTCGTCGCGAGAAAGCGCTCGGCGGCGGCGGCGGCCTCGGCGATCGCGGAGGCGAGGCCGCGCGCGAGGCGCTCGAAGACCCGCGGCGCGAAGCCCGGCCCCGCCAGGTCGTAGAAGAACGCGTGGCTGAAGCCGCTCGGGCCGCTGTGGGTGTGCGTGGCGGTGAGCATCACCTCGTGCGGGCCGAGGCCGAGCGGCGCGTGCTCGAGCGCGAGCAGATCGATCACGCGCTGCCGGAGCGCCGCCGAGATGAAGCAGAGATCGGCGCACGCGTAGGCGACGCGCGCGCCGCTCGCGCGAGATCGCACGACCATCGCC
>JAEYTU010000484.1 GCA_023433825.1 Planctomycetota bacterium | reverse complement strand
TGATCTGCGCACCCGGCGTGAACGACACGTCGACCGGATCGACGAGCACGCCGCGCGTGACGAGTCGTGGCGACGATGCGGGCGACAGTCCCGGTGGAACGTGGTCGTCCCGCAGCGACGCCGTGCGCAACCGGACCGCGACGTCGGCGCCGCGCGTGACGACCGTTCCGGCGGCGAGTTCGAGCACGGCGCCGGACCCGCCGGAATCGTCGAGCGTCGCGGGCGCCGGCAGGCTGCCGGTCGTGACCGTCAGCTCGGTGCTCGTCGAAAGGTCCGGCAGATAGACGACGAACGGCAGCTCCGCGCGCCCGCCGAACGCGTGCGCGATCGCGAGGGAACCGGGCCGGTCCGTGCCGGTCGCCGCACCGTGCGTTCCGTCGACGGTCACGATCCGCGTGCCCGCCGGTCCGCCGAGGACGCTCGCGCGACCGTTGCGGTTCGTCGCGCCGACGAACGGGTGCCCGGCGATCGTCACGCGCGCGCCGACGACCGGTCGGCCCTCGTCGTCGAGGACCAGCGCGCGCCAGTCCGCCGTCGGCTCGTTGCGCAGGTTCGGACCGATGTCGGAGCCACGGCCCGAGTGGCAGCCGTGCAGGACGCCCGCGAGCAGCGCGAGCGAGACGACGTGCGACGGACGCGAACGCATCACCGGCCCCTCCCGGCGCGGCCCGGCGACTGCACGAGCGCATCCGGCTCCGGCGCCGTCGTCGCGCGACTGCGGGCACCGTCCGCACCGACGGCGCGAACCCCCGGGACGACGTCGTCGAGGTAGACGCCCGGCAGCGACAACTGCACGCCGTCGCGGATCGTGAGCCCCGTGAACGTCTTCGCCGCCTCCCAATCCGCAGCCGTCGTCGCACGCCAGACCGCTTCGTAGACGACACCTTCGCCCGGCGCCGGCAACGTCAGGATCGTCGTGTAGGCGTCGCGAGCGCCGCGCGCGGCGACGCGCTCCGGCGGCGGTGGTGCCGACGCGAGCTCACCCAGCAGTGCGACGTTCGCGGCCGTGACCTTCGCGAGATACGCGAAGTCGACGAACTCCGGCAGATCGCCGTACGGCTTGCCGTCGCGTTCGACGACGTTCTGGTGCTGGCGCGACCAGTCCTCGGCCGGCTCGGTGAAACGGATCGCCGGATAGCCGGCGACGTGGAACGAGCGGTGGTCGCCGCCGCGGCCGTAGCGGTCGCCGCGCAGCACCATGCGGACCTCGACTCCCGGCACGTGCGTGCGCGCGGCGTAGGTCGCGGCGCGCGCGAGACTGCGGCCGGTCGAGTCGTTGCCGCGCGCCGAGAACGAGAAGCAGCGCAGGTAGTCGTCGCGACGAACGCCGTCGACCCCGAGCGTGTTGCCGACGATGTCGTTCGTGATCATCCCGTCGACGCGCGCGCCGGCTTCGGCGAGCGCCTTCGCGTGTGCGTCCGAACCGAGCAGCCCCTGCTCCTCGCCGTCGTAGGCGACGAACAGGATCGTGGCCGGGAACGCCGTGCCGACCATCGCGCGACACGCTTCCAGCACGACGGCGGTGCCCGATGCGTCGTCGTTCGCGCCCGGCGCGTCGCCGACGGCGTCGGCGCCGTTCCCGTTGATCGAGTCGTAATGGCCACCGACGACGTAGATCCGCTCGGGATCGGTCGTCCCGCGCAACTCGGCGACGACGTTGACGACCGTCACGTCGCGACGCAGACGCGTGCTGACGACGTCGAACGCCTCACGACGCACCGTCAAGCGTCCGCCACTCGCTGGGATCAACTCCTCGAAGCGCCGCTGCAGATAGCTGCGCGCGGCGCCGGTGCCGCGGTCGTCGCGATCGGTGGCCGACGTGACGTGGCGCGTGCCGAACCCGGCGAGGTCGCGGACCGTCCGTTCCAACTCCTTGGCGTCGATCTGCCCGCGCATCGCGGCGACCTTCTGCTGGATCGTCGGCGGATCCTGGAACGAAACGCCGATCGCGGCGACCAGCAGGAACGGGATCAACACAACAGGTTCACTCCTTCCATCGACGGATCGTTCGGCAGTCCGAGCAGCGGCAGCAACGTCGTCGCGATGTCACACAGTCGGCCACCCGAGATCATCGTGCGGCCGCGAAGGTCTTCGCCGCAGAGCACGAGCGGCACCGGATTCGTCGTGTGCGCCGTGTGCGGCTTGCCGGTCTCCGGGTCGATCATCATCTCGACGTTGCCGTGATCGGCCGTGATCGCGACGACGCCGCCGGCCGCCGTGACGACGGGGACGATCCGCGCGAGACACGCGTCGATCGTCGAGATCGCCTGGATCGCGGCGGGAATGATCCCGGTGTGGCCGACCATGTCGGCGTTCGCGTAGTTCAGGACGACGACGTCCGGCGGCGCGTCACCGGCCAAGCGCGCGAGCAGTTCGTCGGTCACGCGCACGGCCGACATCGCCGGGTCGAGGTCGTAGGTCGCGACCAGTGGACTCGGCACGAGGCACCGGCTCTCGCCGGCGTACGCCTGCTCGTCACCGCCACTGAAGAAGAACGTGACGTGCGCGTACTTCTCGGTCTCGGCGATCCGCAGTTGGCGCAGACCGGCGCGTGCGACGACCTCCGGGAAGATCCCGCGCTGGTACTGCGGTGCGAACGCCGCCGGACACGGCAGGTCCTCGCGGTAGCGCGTCATCGTCGCCATCGCGAGCTCCGGGCGCGCGCGGCGAGCGAACCCGGCGAAGTCGGGCATCGTCAACGCCTCGGTCAGCTGGCGCGCACGGTCCGCGCGGAAGTTGAAGAAGATCACGGCGTCGCCGGTCCGCAGGCGCCCGCGTTCGGGGCTGCCGACGATCGTCGGGAGCACGAACTCGTCGTTCTCGCCGCGCAGATACGC
>JAEYTU010000482.1 GCA_023433825.1 Planctomycetota bacterium | reverse complement strand
CTGCGCGTCGGTCGCGGCAGGGTCGAGGGAGAGCTCGGCGCGGACGCGGCGGCGGGGCTCGATCGATGCGCGGATCGTCGCGGTCGCGCCGGTCGCCGTGCGGATCTCGAGTGTGACCGTGTCGCCCGTCTCGGGGATCGCCGTCGCGATGTCGTCGACGTCCTCGGTCGACTTCCCGTCGATCGACGTCACGACGCCACCGGCCGTCGCCACGACAGCGGCCGGCGACGCATCGGGATTCGCATACAGATGCCAACGCTTGCCGTCGCGCTCGATGCTGCGCACACCGCGCAACTGCCGCGACTCGGTCGCGGTCAGCGTGCACGTGATCCCGGCGGCGGCGAGCAACCCGACGTAGTCCGGCCGCACGACCCCGGCGACATGACGATCGAAGAACGGCGCGAGGTCGGCGCCCGCGATCTCGCTGGCGACCTTCACGACGTCCCCATCGTCGAACCCGACACCCCGCTCCTCACACCGTCGCCACAACGCGACGATCACGTCGTCGAGCTTCTTCGCGTTCCCCGTGCGCCGCCGAATCTCGAGGTCGAGGCACAGCCCGAGCACGAGGCCCGAGTTGTAGTAGTTCAGATCGCGATCCGGCGGACGAACGTCCCACACCGCGACCGATGCCTGCTCCGACGAGACGTGTGCACGCGCCGGCGCGCTCTCGAACGTCGCGATCTGGCTCGCCATTGCGCGCCAGAACTGCGCCTCGGTCCGCAGCCCCGCGCGCGCCAGCGTCACCTCGGTGAAGTAACTCGTCACACCCTCCATCAGCCACAGGTGCTTGCTCCGCACCGGCGCCGCGTAGTCGAACGGCCCGAGTTCGCGCGGCCGCAGCCGCTTGACGTTCCACACGTGGAAGAACTCGTGCGCGATCGTCGACATCGACGTCATCGGGTCGCGCGCGAGCATGCGCGCCGACGTGCCGATCGTCGTCGAGTTCAGATGCTCGAGTCCCCCACCACTCGCCGCCGAACCGGCCGTGAACAGGAATACGTAACGATCGAACGGCAGCCCGCCGAACATCGCCGCCTCCGTGACGACGACCTTCTCGATGTTGGCGAGCCACGGCGTCGCGTCGAACTCCACGTCGTTCACGGCGTCGACGACGACCTCGATCCGCGCGCCGGCCGCGTCGAACGCGAACTCCTGGAACGTCCCGAGCTTGACCGGGCAGTCGGCGAGCACGTCGTAGTCCTTCGCGAAGTACCGCCCGTCGTCGAGCCGCTGCAGCCCCGACGCCTGCTTCCAACCTTCGGGCAACGCGAACGTCACATGCACCGGCGCGCGCTCGTGGCCGACGACGTACAGGTACACCTCGGGACCTTCGTACGTGATCGCGCGACGATTCGGCGAACGTTGCATGAACCGCGCGTCGGCCGGCAACTCGACCCGATAGCGGACTTCGACACGCGGCGCATCACCGACGGCGACCTCGAATCGTCCCCGCTGCAACGCCAGCATCGGCAGCTCGGTGCCGTCGGCCGCGAACGCCTGCAACCCGACGATCTGCTCCGGAAACGGGCGCAACCGATACGACCCCGGCGTCCACAGTGGAATGCCGACGACCATCCGCGGCGGCGGCTTCTCGACCGTCATCCGCACGTCGATCGGCACCGAGTCACCGGTGGCCGTCGTCGCGCGCACTTCGTAGTGGACGGCCTGCGCGACGAGCCCCGCGACCAGCACCCACAGAACGACGACGAACTTCACGGACGCGTGGTTGTGCATCACGACTTCGGCTTCAGGTTCAACTTCGCGAGTGCCTGCGCGAGCGCGCTCGGCGGCGCTGGTGCCTCGCGGCGTTTCGGTGCGTGGGCTTCCCGCGGCGCCGGCGTCGACGGGCCACGACTCGGACGCTCGCCGGCCTTGTCGTCGAGCCGCATCGACAACGCGATCCGCTGCCGCGCGACGTCGACTTCGAGCACCTTCACGCGAACGACCTGACCTGCCTTGACGACCTCGCGCGGGTCCGCGACGAACGCGTGCGACAACCGCGAGATGTGCACGAGGCCGTCCTGGTGCACGCCGACGTCGACGAATGCGCCGAACGCCGTCACGTTCGTGACGACGCCTTCGAGCACCATGTCGGGCTTCAGATCCGCGACCTCGTTGACGCCCTCCGCGAACGTCGCGGCCGCGAACTCGGGCCGCGGATCGCGCCCGGGCTTCTCCAACTCGGCGAGGATGTCGCGCACCGTCGGCAGCCCGAACTGCGCGTCGACGAACTGCTCCGGCTTCAACGTTCGCAGGAACGACACGTCGCCGATCAACGCGCGCAGTTCCTTGCCGGTCGTCTTCGCGATCCGCTCGACGAGCCCATACGCCTCCGGATGAACCGCGGATGCGTCGAGCGGGTGTTGCGAATCACGGATCCGCAGGAAGCCCGCGGCCTGTTCGAACGCCTTCGCGCCGAGCCGCGGGACGTCCAGCAGTTGCTTGCGCGAACGGAACGCGCCCGACGCGTCGCGGTGCGCGACGATGTTCTTCGCGAGGCTCTCGCCGAGTCCCGACACGCGCGCCAGCAATGCCGGCGACGCCGTGTTGACGTCGACGCCGACCGAGTTGACGCAGTCCTCGACGACACCGTCCAGTTTGCGTGACAGGCGCGACTGACTGACGTCGTGCTGGTATTGCCCGACACCGATCGCCTTCGGCTCGATCTTGACGAGTTCGGCCAGCGGATCCTGCAACCGCCGCGCGATCGACACGGCGCCGCGCAGCGAGACGTCGAGGTCGGGCAGTTCGTTCGACGCGAGTTCCGACGCCGAGTAGACCGACGCACCGGCCTCCGAGACGACGACCTTCTGCAGCTTGCCGCCGACGCGCTTCTGCAAGTCGGCCGCGAGCTTGTCGGTCTCGCGCGACGCCGTCCCATTGCCGATCGCGACGAGATCCACGCCGTGCTTGACGACGAGCGCATGCAGAACGTCGAGCGAACGGTCCCAGTCGTTGCGCGGGACGTGCGGATAGATCGTCGCCGTGTCGAGCACCTTCCCGGTCGCGTCGACGACGGCGACCTTGACGCCGGTGCGAAGCCCCGGATCGAGACCCATCGTCGTGCGCGGCCCGGCCGGAGCGGCGAGCAACAAGTCGCCGAGGTTCTGGCCGAAGACGTGGATCGCCTCGGCCTCGGCGCGTTCCTTCGCCTCGACCATCAGCTCGACGTCGAGGTGCGGGAAGATCTTGCTGCGCCACGCGCCCTTGACGGCGTCGAGCAGGAACCGATCGGCCGGACGCCCGCGATCGGCGATGCCGAACTGCTCGGCGATCCGACCTTCGTACGGCGTGAACTCGGCGGCCGGCGCGCCGGGCTCGGGGTCGTCGTGCGCGAGCATCGTCAGCCGCAGCACGCCTTCGTTGCGGCCGCGCAACAGCGCCAGCATCCGGTGCGACGGCAGCTTGGCGAGCGACTCGACGTGGTCGAACCAGTCGCGGAACTTCGCGCCCTCGGCCTCCTTGCCCTCGACGACCTTCGCCTGCAGCCGCGCGTGGCGGTGAAGGCGCTCGCGCAGTTGTCCGAGCAGTTCGGCGTGCTCGGCGAACGTCTCCATCAGGATCTGACGCGCCCCTTCGAGCGCGGCCGCGGCGTCGGCGACGCCCTTGCTCTCGTCGACGTAGCCGACGGCGACGGCCTGCGGATCCAGCGTCGCGTCGGCGAGCAGCGACTCGGCGAGTGGCGCCAGCCCGGCCTCGCGGGCGATCTGCGCCTTCGTTCGCCGCTTCTGCTTGTACGGCAGATAGAGATCCTCGAGGCGCTGCTTCGTGTCGGCGCGCTCGATCGACGCGCGCAGTTCCGGCGTCAACTTGCCCTGCTCCTCGATCGACGCCAGCACCGACGCGCGGCGTTCGTCGAGTTCGCGCAGGTACGTGAGCCGTTCGTCGAGCTGGCGGAGTTGGACGTCGGTCAACCCTCCGGTCGCTTCCTTGCGATAGCGCGCGACGAATGGGACCGTCGCGCCGCCGTCGAGCAATGCGACGGTGGCTTCGACTTGACGGGGGGCAACGGCGAGTTCGGCGGCGAGTCGTTCGACGAGGGTGGACGTCACGATGTGGCTCGGGTCGGTGTCAGTGCGCCGCGACGCGACGATGCGACCGGCGGGATCGGGCGCGGATGGTAGCGACGAGCGCGCGCGTCGCACGCGGCCTGCGTCCGCGCGCGAGGCTCGACGTCAGCGTGACGTGCGGGTTCGAGCAGGTAGGCTCTGGCCATTGCGAAACGTGAGATCAGAAACCTTCGAGCGAGCAACGACTCGCCAGCCGGCTGAAGCCGCGTCACGCGCAACGAAAACGACGACAACGACACGCAGCCAATGCTCCGCGTAGACGTGAACCCCGACCTCTTGCGCTGGGCGCGAGACCGCTCAGGCAACACGGCTGCCACGCTCGTCGCCCGATTCCCGAAGCTGGACGACTGGGAAAGCGGTTCCGACAGGCCGACGCTCAGGCAGCTCGAGGCCTACGCCAAGGCCACTCGGACACCCGTCGGCTACTTCTTCCTAACTCACCCACCAGTCGAGCGGCTCCCGATCCCCGACTTCCGCACGATCGCCGGCACACGATTCGAGCGCCCCAGTCCCGACCTCCTCGAGACCATCTACCTCTGCCAGCACCGACAGGATTGGTATCGCGATTTCGCGCGCACCAACGCCGGACAGTCTCTGGACTTCGTGGGGTCCGCACGGCGCAGCGAAGCCGTTCCCGACGTCGCCGATCGCATGCGCCGAGTTCTCGCTCTCGATCTCGGTCAACACAGCCCATCGCGAAGCTGGGCGCAGTCGTTTCGCGACTTCGTCGAGCGAGCCGAACAAGTCGGCGTCCTCGTCATGGTGAGTGGCATCGTCGGTAGTAACACACACCGTCGACTCGACCCCGAAGAGTTCCGTGGCTTCGCATTGTCGGACCCACTGGCCCCACTCGTGTTCGTGAACGGCGCCGATACGAAGGCGGCGCAGATGTTCACCCTCGCGCACGAGCTCGCGCACATCTGGCTCGGGGAGAGCGCTGTCACCGACAGTGAAGGTCCTGATGCGCCATTCCACGAAGTCGAGCATTGGTGCAACCAGGTCGCGGCAGAACTTCTGGTACCGCTCGATCTCGTCCGCGCAGAGTTCGATCTCGATGCACCGCTGATCGACGAAGCGCGGCGCCTCGCGCGACTCTTCAAGGTCAGCAGCCTGGTGATCCTCCGCCGCATCCAGGACATCGGCTCGATCGACAGGTCCATCGTCTGGGCCGGTTACCGCACGGAACGCGACCGGCTCCTCGCCATGCCCAGGAAGAAGTCGAGCGGCGGCGATTTCTTCGCGACTCTCGGAGTTCGCGTCGGCAAGTCGTTGGCGCATGCGCTGGTCGTCAGCACCCTCGAGAGTCGTACGACGTTCACCGAGGCGTTCCGGTTGCTCGGCATCAAGAAGCTGTCGACGTTCGATGCGTTGGCCAGGCGACTCGGAATCGATCCGTCATGAGCTACCTGCTCGATGCGAACGTCTTCATCGCCGCCACGCGCCTGCACTACGGCTTCGACTTCTGCCCCGCATTCTGGGATTGGCTCGTCGTGCAGAACGAGGCAGCTGAAGTTTTCAGCATCGAACGAGTTGGTACAGAGGTGGCAACTGGTGCCGATGACTTGTCGGTGTGGGCTGAGGCTCGCGGTACGAGGTTCTTCCTTCCACCCGATGCAGCAATGCTCGACAGCTTCGCGCAGGTCAGCACATGGGCGATGGGACAGAGTTACACCCCGGGTGCCGTCGACCTGTTCTTGCAGGCCGCCGACAGCTACCTCGTGGCACACGCACTGGCGCATGGCATGACGGTCGTGACCCACGAGAAGCCGCAGAATTCGAAGCGCATCGTCAAGATCCCGAACGCGTGCGTCGCCGTCGGCGTCCAGTGCGTCTCGCCCTTCGAAATGCTGCGGCGCGAGCGTGCTCGATTCGTTTTGGGATCGCCGCCGCAGTCGCAATGACGAGCAGCCTCCGCTCTCACGGCCGCTCCGCGAAACCGTCATGCGCGCGTCGCACGCGGCTAGACTTCGCACCCTTCGCGTCCTGCCCTCTCCCTCTCGGACGTTCCCATGCTCTCCACCTTGCTGGCGCTCGCTGTTGCGAACGTCGCTCCGCAACAACCGACGCGCGTCGACGAACCGCGGCATCTCGTTCAGGTCCACGTGCGTGACGCAGCGGCGCTGCGAACGCTCGAACGGCTCGACCTCGATCTCGCCGGCTGCGGTTCGCGCGAACCGGCCGTGAAGGTCGTCGACGTCATCGCCTACGAACGCGACCTCGCGACGCTGACGGCCGCTGGGTTGCCGTTCGAAGTCGCGATTCGCGACCTGCAACGTCATCACGCTGCGGAGGCCGCGCGCAACGGCGCGCTCGCCGTGCCGACGACACTGACGCCACCCCTCGGCCAAGGCGCGATGGGCGGCCATTGGACGCTCGCGCAGGTCGAGGCGATCCTCGACTCGTTCGCGAACGACTACCCGACGATCTGCACGCGCAAGGTCTCGATCGGCCGCACGATCGAGGGGCGCGACATCTGGATGGTCAAGATCAGCGACAACCCGAACAGCGACGAGGGCGAACCGGAGGTGCTGTTCGACGCGCTGCATCACGCGCGCGAGCCGCTGTCGATGGAGGCGACGGTGCTGTTCATGGATCGCCTGCTGACTGGATACGGCACCGATCCGGAGGCGACGTTCCTCGTGAACGAGCGCGAGTTGTTCTTCGTGCCGCTGCTGAATCCCGACGGTTACGAGCACAACCGGCAGACCAATCCCGGCGGCGGCGGAATGTGGCGCAAGAACCGGCGCGTCAATGGTGGCGGGACGTTCGGCGTCGATCTGAATCGCAACTACGCGACCGGTTGGAGCGCGCCGAACGGCGGCAACTCGACGAGCCCGTCGAGCGACACGTACCGCGGGACGGCGCCGTTCTCCGAACCGGAGACGACGGCGCTCGAAGCGTTCTGCGCGACGCGCCAGTTCGTCCAGGTGTTCTCGACGCACACCTACACCGACGTGCTGCTGCGCCCGTGGGGCTATCAGAACGGCGATCCGGCCAATGCCGGTGAGTACGACCGGATCGGCGCGCTCGCGACGGCGACGAACGGGCTGCAGCACGGCAACACCGCTGGGCTGCTGTACATCGCGGCCGGTGGCGCGCTCGACCATCACCACGTCGTGCGCGGCGCGTACGGCTGGACGGCGGAACTGGGTCGTCAGAACGAAGGCGGCTTCTGGCCGTCGGGGACGACGATCAATGCGATCGCCGAGCGCCATCAGCAGATGTTTCGCGCGATCGCGGCGACGTCGGGCGCGTTCGGACGTGTCGGCGCGCGGACGATCACCGATGGGCCCGGCAGCAATCAGAACGGCGCCGTCGAGCCCGGCGAGACCGGGTTGCTGACGTTCACGCTCGTCAACGACGGCGCGGGCGCGTATCCGGCCGACGCGATCGCGACGTTGACGGCGGTCACGCCGGGGATCGGCATCGCCGCCGGGACGGCGAATCTCGGGCGACCGTTGAAGTTCCAGAGCGTCACGACGGCGACGCCGCTCGCGTTCACGGTGCCGGCGGGGTTCGCGGCGCCGGTTGCGACGCTGCGGCTGACGGTCGTCGGGGACGGGCGGACGCTCGTCGAGGACGTGCGCGTCGTGATCGGCGGGATGCGACTGGCGGTCGACGACGACATGGAACGCGATCGCGGGTTCCGGCGCGTGACGCCGGGCAGCGCGACGCTCGGGTTGTGGGAGCGCGCGGCGCCGCAGCAGACGGTGAATGGTGGGACGGTGATCCAGCCGGGGAGCGACCGTTCGCCGGTCGGGACGATGTGCCAGGTCACCGACGCGCGCGCCGGCAGTGGCGCTGGGAGTTACGACGTCGACGGCGGTGTGACGGAGTTGCTGTCGCCGCGGCTCGCGCTCGCGCACTGCGGCGTGGCGAGCGTGTCGTTCTGGTACTGGTACGCGGAGAGCGTCGGCAACGACGCGTTCGTCGTCGAGGCGAGCGACGACGACGGCGGGCGTTGGTTCCCGCTGTTGTCGCGATCGACGTCGACCGGCGCGTGGGTGCAGTTCGACGCCGAGTTGCCGTTCGCGCCGACGGACGCCGTGCGGGTGCGGTTCCGCGCGCAGGATCTGAACGCGTCACTGGTCGAGGCGTTGGTCGACGACTTCGAGGTGCGTGGCGCGTTCGCGGACGGGTCGCTTGCGCTGCTGTCGAGCGGCGATCGCGGCAGCGACTTCCGGCTCGGGGTCGCGGGGCGCGCGGCGGCGACGGTGGCGCCGTTCGTGTCGCTCGGCGTCGGCGATCTGGCGCTGCCCGGGATCACCGGCCGGTTGTTGCTCGACCCCGCGCGTCTGTATGCGCTGCCGTCGTTCGCGCTGCCGACGTCCGGCTTCGCGGCATTCGACGCACCGATCCCGCTCGACGCGTCGCTCGTCGGCGCGACGTTCCACTTCCAAGCCGCGCACTTCGACGGCACCACGCTGCGCCTCGGCAATCGCCAGTCGTTGTCGGTCAGGTGAAACAAAGGTGCCTGGCACCAACGTTTCACTTTCCCCCGCGAAGTGAAACAAAGGTGCCAGGCACTTTCGTTTCACTTTCCGCCAAACGCGAAGACGAACGATCCGCCGGCGATCAGCGGGAGCAGCATTTCGTTGATGCTCGGCATCGTCGAGAAGCAGCCGTGGCTGCGGCCGGCGCCGGTGTTCGTCACGTACTTGGCGCCGTGAAAGACGATGCCGCGGCTCTTCGCCTTGTGATTCGTGCCGGCGTCGAGCCCGTGCACCTTCAAGCCGAGTCCCGACACGCCGCCGAGCGAACTCTTGTAGGTCTCCGGACACGTCGCGAACCCGCCGACGCACGACATGTGCGTCCCCGGCGTGTTCGAGAACTTCGTCGCGGGACCGCCGGGCGCGCCCGAGTTCTTCCCGTGCGCGACGAACGAATGCACGAGCGGCGCCTGTAGGAACAGGTTCAGCAGCCACAGTCGCCGCTCCTTGGCCGGGCGCGTGAAGTCGACGACCGTCACGAGATACGGCTTTCGCAGCCGTGGATCGCTCCAGTGCTTCTCGAGCGATGTCATGACGGCCGACCAGCACGAACTGTCGATGCCGGCGATCAGACGGAGCGGCGTGGAGGCGAGTTCGAGAGCTTCGAATGCGACGGACATTGGGGCACCGGAGGTGGGTTTCGTTCCACGACCTCCAGTGCCGTCTCGCGCTTCGACCGCATGCGGGAAAGTGAAACGAAAGCGCCAGGCACCAACGTTTCAGTTTGGCACCGACGATTCCGTTCAGAGCGTCCGCAGGATCGCGACGAGTCCGTAGTGCCGCGTCATCGACCCGCTCGTCGCGTTCTCGAACCCAGGGCCACCCTGATACGGGCCCGCATACAGGCGCGTCAGACGACTCAGATCCGGCGACGGCGTCGTCATGTCGGTCGCGTTCGACAACCCGAGCCCGAGCGGCAGGCCCGCGTCGAAGAACACGAACTGACCGAGCAACCGCACCTGCGGATACCCGAGCAGCGACGACGTTCCCCCGAGCACGAGATCCCAGGTCCCCGTCGCGTCGGTCACGCCATTCAGCACGACGAGCGGAACGAGTTCCAACGCACTGCAGAGCCCCGGCAGTTGGAACGTCTGCTGTTGGACCCCGAGGAAGAACGACGTCGGCGTCGTCGCCGGCGCGAGATCGAGTCGATTGCGGTACGCGCCGGTCGTCATCGTCAACGAGTACGCACCGATGCTCGCCCGACTCGTCTGCCCGGTCGCGATGCAACCGCTGCCGAGCGTCCGCGTCGTCACGCGCGATCCGTCGGCGCCGTCGAGCGCGACGAAGTCGGTCGCCGTGTTGTTCCGCAGCCGCAGTTCCCAGAGGAAGCTGTTGCCGCTCGCTGCGGGGAACGGATACGGCGCCGAGAACGGGATCGAGAAGCCAACCGGGTTCGGCGTCGAGACCGGCGTCAATGCCGGGATGTTGAGCTGCGCATACGGAAACACGACGAGTGTGTTCGTGCCGAGGTTCGTCGCGAAGTTCGTCGTCATCGTCGCGGCCGTGACCGGCGTGATGCTGACCGTCAGCTGCGCGTCCATCGTCCGCGCGACCGTTGGCGACGTGACCGTTCCATCCTTGCGGAAACCGAGGCCGACGATGATGACCGGCGCACCGTTGTTGACGGCCAGCATGTCGGTGTCGTCGTGGACCTGCTGATAGGTCGCCGAACTCGACCAGAAGGGGATCGTGTTGTTGTCGTTGCCTTCGGTCGTCGTCAGCGACGACGGGACAGCCCGGTCGGTCTGCCCCGCGACGAATGCGGACGATGCCAGCGCAGCGAGCACGATCAGGGAATGGGATTGCATGGGGATCATTTCGCTCCAGAGAGGTGAGAAGGAGTGGGATCGGACACGGCAGACACCCTCACGGTGTCTGCAGGATCGTCACGAGTCCGTAGTAACGATCCATCGATCCGCTGGTCGCGGTCTCGTGTCCCGCACCGCCCTGCGTCGGCGCACTCCAAAGACGGGTCACGCGACTCAACTCGGGGCCCGGCGTCGTCATGTCGGTCGCATTCGACAGCCCGAGGCCGAGCGGCAGAGTCGCGTCGAAGAACACGAACTGGCCGACCAGTCGCACCGATGGATAGCCAACCAGGCTGTACCC
>JAEYTU010000427.1 GCA_023433825.1 Planctomycetota bacterium | reverse complement strand
AGCGTCCAATACAACTGGCAAGGCATCGGGATCGTCGACACGGTCAGCGGCAGCGTGACACCGATCGTGATCTCGAACCTCGCACAAGTCCCAGGTGTCGTGAACGGCATCGAGCTCTCGGCCGACGCGAGCACGCTGTACTTCTGCAACTGGATCAGCAACTCGAGCGGCGGGCTCTGGAGCGTGCCGATCGGCGGAGGCGTCGCGACGTCGTTGCTGACGCTGCCCGGCGGACCGAGCACGCTGTGGCGCGACAACGACGGAACGATCCTTCTGCCGACGCTGAACAACCAGCCGAGTCCGAACCTGTATCGCTACGACCCCGTGACGAACGTCGCGACGCCGATCCCGACGACGAGCGGCGCACTGAACTGCATGACGATCGAGACCGTCACCGGCAACTTCGTCGTGTGGACACGCGAACACGGGACGCCGGGACTGACGCTGTTCGTCGTGACGCCGCAGGGCGTCGAGTTGCAGTTGGCGACGCCGGGGCTCGCGACCCCGAACGGAATCGACGTCAACCCGAACCCCGAGGTCGTCGCGGAAGGGACACCGGGCGCGGCGACGTTCGATTGGCGCGTCGCACCGAATCCCGGCGGCCTGCCGCTCGTCGGCAACAGCTCGTTCAGTTTGACGCTCGACAGCAGCAACACGTCGCTCACCGTCGGCGCATGGTTGCTCGGCGTGGCCCGCCTACCGGCGCCCGTGAACGTCCTCGGCGCGAAGCTGCACGTGGATCCGACTTCGGCGATCGCGCTCCAGTTCTCGTTCCAGAGCACGTCGCAGCTGCCGCTGCCGATCCCGAACGTCAATGCGTTTCGCGGCGTGGAGTTCTTCGTGCAGTCATTGCACATCGAATCGCCGACGTCATTGTCGGCGTCGCCGTGCGTTCACATGACCATCCTGTGAACGGGAGGATCGCGATGTCGAGGATCCTCATCGGTGCGGCGGCTCTCGTCTCGTTCGTGTCCGTCGTGCGCGGGCAGGAGCCCGCGCGCGAGGCCGCGGGCGTCCGCGAGGCCGCGGGCGCGCTTCCACAATCGCGGACGTTGCGTCTGGGACTCGTCATGTGGTTGCGCGGCAACCGCGAGCACGAGGAGAAGATCGTCCCGCCGGTCTACAGCAATCACCTGCCGAAGTCGTTGACGTTCGAGACGCTCGTCGCGTTCGACCTCGCCGGCAATCTTCGACCCGGATTGGCGGAGCGATGGGAGAGCAGTGACGACATGCGTCGCCACGTCTTCTGGCTGCGCCGCGGCGCGACGTTTCACGACGGATCGCCATGCGACGCACACGCCGTCAAGCGCTACCTCGAAGCGTTCCTGCTGCGCGACGAGGATCGCTTCATCGGTCTCTGCGAGCGAATCGCCGGTGTCGACGTCGTGGAGCCGAACGTCGTCGCGCTGCGCACGAGTGAGCCGTACTGGCCGTTCACCGATCTGTCATTGATGAACCCGTTCGGTGTCGTCGGCGGCAAGCTCGACGGGATCGACCCCGTCGACTATCTGAAGATCGGCTGTGGCCCGTGGCGCGTCGTCGGATTCGAACCGATGCAGCGGACGCAGTTCGTGCGCAACGACGCGTATGACGGCGAGAAGCCGGAACTCGAACGGTTCGACCTGATCTCGCTTTCCGGCGGCGATCGGAGCCCGCTGTCGACGTGGGCGCTCGAACGCGGGCATGTCGACGCGTTGATCGAGAGTTGGCGGCCGTCGATCCCGCGCGAGCAGGCGAAGGAATTGGTCGATGCCGGTGTGGCGACGATCGTGCGTGGGCCGGGGTCGATGGTGACGTTCCTGACGTTGAACTCGCGTCGCGAGCCGTTCGCGCAGCGGGCGTGGCGCAAAGCGGTGCGCGACGCGATCGATCGCGATGCGCTCGTGCGCGCAGCGGAGCACGGGTTTGGACGGCCGTGCACGACGATGTTCCCGCCCGAGCTGATCGACTGGCCGGAGTCGGGCGCGCCGTCCGATCCGCCGGGACCGCCGCCGCCGGAACGCGTTCCGGTCGAGATGTTGGTGTTGTCGACCGACCCGTCGCAGGTCATGGGCGCGCTCGAGCTGCAGCGTCAACTTCGTCCGCACGGGATCGACGTGGACGTCGTGATGGTGACGCCGAAGGAGTTCGGCAACCGCAGCCGCGCGGGCGCGTTCGACATGATCCTGCAGCGGACGTGGGGCGCGCCGTACGACCCGCAAGCGACGCTGTATTCGCGATTCCGGGCGCAGACGCAGCAACGACGTTCGGTGTTCTTCGCCGAGCCGGAGCTGAATGCGCTGATCGAGTCGGCAATGCCACTTCCCGCCGGCCCCGATCGCGCGCCGATCTACGAGAGGATCCAGGCGTTGCTCGACGATCGGATGATTCTGATCCCGCTCTACATCCCAGATCGCATCGCGCTGATGGGGCCGGAAGTCGAGGGGATCGAACTCGGCGAGACGATCTATTCGATCGACGTGTCGAGGATGCGCTGGCGAAAGTGAAACAAAAGTGCCTGGCACTTTTGTTTCACTTCCCCTGACAAAGTCGTCTCACCGACACGCCGCCAACGCGCGCTGCACGAACACCGGCGCCATCTTCTTGCGCCACGCAGTCTCGAAGTCCGTGTTGTCCATCGGGCGCGCGGGTTTGAACGCCGCCTGCGCCGCCGCCGCGATCGACTCGTCCGTCAGCGGCTTGCCGGCGAGCAGCGACTGCGCGTCGACAGCCGGCATCGCGTAGCTGCCGGCGCCGCCGATCCGGATCTCGGCGCGCGTCACACGCGCATCCGGACCATCGCCGTCGAACCACACGCACGCGCCGACACCCAACACCGGAAAGTCGAACGTCCCCCGCCGCCGCAGCTTCCGATACGCCGCGCGCCAGCGCCCCGGCGCCGGCAGATGAACGGCCGTCAACACCTCGTCGCGATGCTTCGTCAGGTACGCGATCCCGTCGTCGCGATACAGGTCGCGCACCGGGATCCGTCGCTCCCCGTTCGCACCGACCAACGTGACCTGCGCGTCCATCGCGCACAGCAGCGGCACCGAATCGCTCGACTGCACGGCCCAGCACCGCGGACTCCCAGGCGCCACCCAACAGATCGCGCCGTCCTTCTTCATGCAGAAGTCGATCGACTCCCGCCACTCGAACGTCTGGTCGTAGTACGTGCACCGCGTGTCGAGCAGCAGGTTGCCGCCGAGCGTGCCCATGTTGCGCAACAACGGCGTCGAGATCGTCGCGACCGCATCGGCCAGCGCCGGCTGCGCCGCACGAATGCGCGGATCGTGCTCGATCGCCGACAGCGGCGTCATCGCACCGATCGTCAACGCACCCGCACCCTCGTCGCGCACACCGCGCAACCCATCGACGCGCGCCAACGACACGACCTGCGTCGGCGTCTGGTGCCGCCGCTTCATGTTCGGATAGAGGTCCGTCCCCCCGGCGACGAACATCGCCTCGCGACCGTGATCGGCGACGACCTGCGCCGCCTCCTGCGCCGTCTTCGGACGATGCAGCGTGAACGTCGGCAACCGCAGCATCAGCGCTTCTCCCCCGCCTTCGCGGCGATCGTCTCCTCGTCCCGTCCGTCGCCACCCTGCCACGGCGTCTTGACCCGCAGCGGTTCCGGCCACTCGACGCTCGGCACCGCATCCGGTCCGAACCGCGCGTCCTTGCCCTTCCGCTTGCGCTCCAATGCCGCGAACACCTTCTCCGGACCGACCGGGATCTCGTCGACGCGCACACCGACCGCGTCGAACACCGCATTCGCGACCGCCGGCATGATCGGCAGCAGCGGTCCCTGTCCGACCTCCTTCGCGCCGTAGGGTCCGTTCGGGTCGGGGTCTTCGATCAGGTACGTGACGACCGGCGGCATGTCGACCGTCGCCGGGCTCTTGTACTCGAGCAGCGACGGGATCTTGTGAACGAAGATCCGCTGCCCCTGATGGCTGCGATCGCGATACGCCATCTCCTCCATCATCGCTTCGCCGAGTCCCATGTAGACGCTGCCCTCGACCTGCCCCATCGCGAGCGCAGGGTTCAGCGCGCGGCCGATGTCGTGCGCGACCCAGATCTTCGTGACCTTGTAGATCCCGGTGTCGGGCTCGACGTCGACTTCGACGACGGCCGCGCTGTAGCTGTACGACGGGCTCGGCCCGACACCGCCGCCCTTGAACCGCGCCGGCGAACGCGGCGGCTTGTACGACCCGACGGTCCCGATCGTGCCGAACCGCGACTCGGCCTCGACGATCGCTTCGGCGAACGTCATCGACAGCTTCGGGTCGTCGCTGACGAACACGCGTCCGTCCGCGAACACGAGTCGTTGCGGCGCGACGCCGAGCCTCTCGGCCGCGCCGCGCGCGACGATCTCACGCGCACGTTCCGCGGCTTCGAGCGCGGCGTTGCCGGTCATCACGGTGACGCGCGACGAGTAGCTGCCGAGGTCGACCGGCGTCAGGTCCGTGTCGGCCGTCACGACGCGAATGTCGAGCGGCGCCAGCCCGAGCACTTCGCCGACGACGTAGGCGAGGATCGAGTCGCTGCCCTGACCGATGTCGGTCGAACCGCAGAACACCGTGACGAGACCACTGCGATCGAGCTTCAGCTGCACGCCGCTGTGCGGCATCCCGTTCCAGTAGATCGGTAGCCCCGCGCCCGACAGATAGCTGCTGCACGCGAGTCCGAGCCCCTTCCCGTGCGGCAGCTTGCCGCGCCGTTCGCGCCAACCCGAACCCTCGACGACCTTCTCGATGCAGCGGCCGAGCCCCATCGAACCGATCTTCAAGAAGTTCGCCGTCAGCGAATGCGCCGGCGCGAGGTTCTGCAGCCGCACGTCGGCCGGGTCGAGCCCGAGGTCGCATGCGATCTTGTCGAGCTGCACTTCGAGCGCGAACCGCGGCTGCGGCGTGCCGTGCCCGCGCTTCGGCCCGCACGGCGCCTTGTTCGTGAACATCCGCGCGCCGCGGAAGTGGTAGTTGCGGACCTTGTACGTGACCGTCTGCAACGCACCGGTGTAGAACGTCGACGCAACGCCGTACGACCCGTACGCGCCACCGTCGAGGTAGCTCTGGAAGTCGAGCGCCGTGATCTCGCCGGTCTTCGTGACGCCGATCCGCGAGTGCATCAGCACCGGATGACGCCCGCGGTGGCAGAAGAACACCTCTTCGCGCGTCAGGCAGATCTTGACCGGGCGCCCGATGACCATGCTCATCTTCGCCGCGGCGATCTCGTGGTTGAACGGATCGCTCTTGCCGCCGAAGCCGCCGCCGTTCGGGATCGCGACGACGCGAATCCGCCACGCCGGCAGCGGCGCGAGCACCTTCGCGAGTGCGCGGTGCAGGTAGTGCGGTGTCTGCGTGCTGCTCCAGATCGTCAGCTTGCCGTCGGCGTCGAAGCTCGCGACCGACGCATGCTGCTCCATCGGCAGGTGCGTGTTGCCCTCGAAGAAGAACGTGTCCTCGCGAACGTGATCCGCCTCCGCGAACCCACCGTCGAGGTCGCCGAACTGCAGGTGCACGGTCTTGTGCACGTTCCCGTAGACGCCGTAGTCGTGGATCCGCGGCTCCGCCGTCGCCGCGGCCTCGTCGATCGAACCGATCGTCTGCAGTTCCTCGTACTCGACGACGATCTTGCGGCACGCCTCCCACGCCGTGTCCTCGTCGACGGCGGCGACGGCAGCGACCGGATCGCCGACGAAGCGCGCGACGTCGACGCACAGCGCGTGCTCGTCCTGACTGACCGGCAGGATCCCGAACGTCGTCGGCATGTCCTTCCCGGTCAGCACGCCGAAGACGCCCGGCAACGCGAGCGCTTGGCTGACGTCGATCGAGACGATCCGCGCGTGCGCCCGCGTGCTGCGCAGCAACTTCATGTGCGCCATGCGCGCGAGCTTCAGGTCGTCGGCGAAACGCAGCTGTCCGGCGACCTTCGCATGTGCGTCGACCTTGCGGTGCGGCTTGCCGATCACGCGCAGTTGGTCGGCTGGCGTCTGGCTGCGGTGCCGATCGGCGTCGGCGGGAATGCCCGCGGGCGCCGGCGTCGGGCGATCAGTGGCCATGCAACGTCTCCTTCGTCGGCGTCGCCGTCTCGCCGCGCATCCGCGCCGCCGCGAGTTCGACCGCCTCGAAGATCTTCAAGTACCCGGTGCAGCGGCACAGGTTGCCGGCCAGCGCCTGCGCGATCCGCTCCCGCGACGGCGACGGTTCGGCTTCGAGCAGCGCCTTCGCCGTCAGCAGGAACCCCGGCGTGCAATACCCGCACTGCGCGGCGCCGAGTTCGGCGAACGCGTCCTGCAACGGGTGCAGCCGCGGGCCGTCGGCCATCCCTTCGATCGTCTGGACGTCGCACCCGACCGCGTCGACGCCGAGCACGAGGCACGACAGGACCGGGGTCCCGTCGACGACGACGGCGCAAGTCCCGCATTCGCCGAGTTCGCAGCCGTGCTTGGTGCCGGTCAGGTCGAGGTCCTCGCGAAGCACTTCGAGGAGCGTCTTGTGCGGTGCGAACGCGACCTCGTGGCGCTCGCCGTTGACGTGGAATTCGTGCAGGACCTTCGTCGGCGCATTCATGGGGCGGGGCAGCTTAGCCGCGACGCGCGACGGGTCGATGGCGACGTTCAGCGCAGCGTCGCGAGCGCGTCGACGACGGCGAGGCGGCGTGCGACGAACGCGGCCTCGCGCGCGGCGAACTCGACCGTGCGAACGGTCTGACTGCCGGCGAACACGCCGCCCGGACGCACGAACATCGCGACGAGGTAGCCGTAGGGCTCTCCCTCGTGGACGTGGCGGAATTCGAGCCAACGCCCGGCGCGGCCGGCGCCGTCGGTGGCCGTTCCGTCGGCGACGAACCGATAGCCGCGGCGCTCGGTGCAGTCGGCGCGCAGCGTCGCCGCCCAGAACTCGACGTCGCCGAGGTCGTCGTCGGCGAACTCGCGGACCCACAGCCGCGCGTCGTCGGCCGTGACGGCCTTGATCTGCGCGTCGACGTCGCGATCGACACGCAGGAACTCCGGCGGCAGCGTCATCGACATTCCGCCGCATGCGGGAAGCACGAGCAGCGCGGCGACGGCCAACCACCGGCGCCCGCGCACGACCCGATCAGAAGTCACGACGGACATGCTCGACCCCCAGTCGATTGATCCACGAGAAGCGACTCGGTGCGCGCGTGCGCGGCTTGCCCTGCGGCGTCGCGATCGCGCGGAACTCGACCTTGACCGTCGCCAGCGCGACTTGGTCGTTCAGGAACTTCAACTCGCCCTCCATCCGTTCGATCTCCTCGGTCAGGCGGCGCAGTTCCTTCT
>JAEYTU010000425.1 GCA_023433825.1 Planctomycetota bacterium | reverse complement strand
ATCCAGTCGTTCTCGTGGTCGCCGACGGCGAACGAGCTGATGTTTCAAGCCGAGGGCGACGTCTACCGGTTCGAGATCGGCAAGCCTGAGTTCACCCGCCTGACGATGACGCGCCGCGGCGAGAGCTCGGTGCAGTACCTGCCCGACGGCAGCGGCTACACGTTCCTCAGCGAAGGCGCACTGATCCGCGTCCGCTTCGGCAGCCATCTCGTCGAGCAGATCGACCCGAAGCTGCCGGCCGGCGAGACGATGACCGGCTACCGCCTGAGCCAGGACGGTCGATTCCTGACGTTCCTCGCGACGAAGCGCGGCGCCGCCACCGAACCGAACCGCCGCGTCGGCATCGCGAGCTATCGCGATCGCTTCCTGAAGGTCAACGAAGTCTCGCGCACGGTGTCCGACGATCCGCTGCCGGAGATCGAGACGTCGGTCTACCTGTACGAGATGCCCGGCGACATGAAGGAGGACGGCGACCCGACGCGCGTGCATCAGCAGAAGGTCAGCGGACCGCGCGACGTGCTGCGGACGCCGCGCTGGTCGCTCGACTCGAAGCGGATCGCGTTCGCGTCGTTCGACCAGGCGACGAGCCAGGTCCGCGTCCTGATCGCCGAAGTCGGCGCCGACCCGAAGCCCGGCGAGAAGCGCAAGACGCCGGACACCGCGAAGATCGTCTACCGCTTCCTGCACGACGGCGGCCCGAACACGCCAGGCATGATCGAGCCCGACTTCCTCGCCGACGGGCGGCGTCTGCTGCTGCTGACCGAGCAGAGCGGCTTCCGCCATCTGCACGTGCTCGATCCGCTGTGGCAGAGCCTGCAACAGGTCACGTCCGGGCGTCACGAGGTCTACCCGATCGGCATGACGAAGGACCGCGCGCGCGCGTTCTTCGCGGCGACGCGCGAGCACCCGTCGCGCGTCGACGTCTACGAACTGAAGTTCGACGACGGCGCGATCACGCGCGTCTCGCGCAGCGATGGTGAACACGGCGACGTCGCCGTTTCGCCGGACGGGCGCACGCTGCTCTCGAACTTCGGCCGCTACGGCGAGCTGCGCGAACTCCGCGTCGTCGACGCGGTGAACGGTGCCGAGCGCGTGCTGACCGATTCGCACCAGAAGAACGTCTCACGCCTCGTCGCGCCGCGCCCGGAACTGTTCGCGTACACGAACCGTCACGGCCACGAGATCCAGGCGATGATGTTCAAGCCCGACGACTGGTCGCCCGCCGATCGGCGGCCGCTGCTCGTCTACGTCTACGGCGGTCCGCTCGGGACGCGGAAGCAGGTCGTCGAGGGCAACTACCACGCGGACTCGTACTTCTTCGCGTGGTGGATGGCGAAGCGGCACGGCTACGTGACCGTCACGATCGACCCGCGTGGCATGTCGGGCTACGGCGGTTTGTTCGAGAAGTCGAACTACGAACAGGTCGGCAAGCCGCAGGTCGAGGACCTCGTCGACGGCGTTCGCTGGCTCGCCGCGAACGCCGGCGTCGACGACAAGCGCGTCGGCATCCACGGGTGGAGCTTCGGTGGCTTCCAGACGCAGATGTGCATGTACACCGAGCCCGACGTCTTCCAGGTCGGCATCGCCGGCGCCGGCCCGACCGAGTGGGAGAACTACAACTCGTGGTACTCGACCGGAACGATCGGTCCGTCGCGTCCGGGGCAGACCGACTTGAAGAAGTTCTCGCTGCTGCCGCTCGCGAAGAACCTGAAGGGCCGACTGATGCTCGTGCACGGGATGGAGGACCCGAACGTGCTCTACCAGGACACGGTCCGCGTCTACCGCGAGCTGTTGAAGGCCGGCAAGGAGACGTTGGTCGAACTGTTCCTCGATCCGACCGGTGGGCACGGCCTCGGCGGTGACGTCGAACGCCTCGCGAAGGCGCGGAAGTACGAGGACTACCTGCTGCGGCACCTCGGCCGCGGCGAAGCGGCGCGACCGGAGCTGGCGACGCCGGCGACGAATGCGCCGAACGTGACGCCGCCGGCGGCGACGACGACCAGCGTCGAGCCGGTCCTGCGCTGAAACCGGCGACCTTGGTCGAACGCGGCACCGAGTCGCGGATGCCGCGCGCGCTCGCCGTCGTCGTCGTCTGCGCGATCGTCGCCGCAGCGGCGCACGCGTGGACGACGGCGTGGACGTGCGACGACGCGTTCATCTCGTTCCGCTATGCGCGGAACTTCGTCGACGGTCATGGCCTCGTGTTCAACGTCGGCGAGCGCGTCGAGGGGTACACGAACTTCTCGTGGACGATGCTGTGCGCGGCGGCGATGGCGTTCGGACTCGATCCGGTGCCGTTCACGCAAGTGCTCGGTGTCGCGCTGTTCGTCGCGACGGCACTGTTGCTCGTCGTCGGCGGCGCGCGCGCGCTGCCGATCGCGGCGATCGGCTACGTCGCGATGCCGCACGCGCGACTGTTCGCGACCTGCGGATTGGAGACGCAGTTGTTCACGTTCCTCGCGACGGCGCTCGCGTTGCTGATCGCGAAGGCCCGCACGACGCGCGGGATCGTCGCCGCCGGAGTGATCGGCGCGGTCGCTGCGATGACGCGTCCGGACGGCGTCGTGTTGTGCGCGGGGGCCGGGATCGCGCTGCTGGTGTTCGCACGTCGCGAGCGGTCGTGGCGGGCGCCGCTCGTCTTCGCGGCCAGCGCGCTCGCCGTGTATGGGCCGTACTACGCGTGGCGCTTTGCGTACTACGGCTGGCCGTTCCCGAACACGTTCTATGCGAAGTCGGCGCACGTCCCGTATCCGAGCCAAGGGCTCGACTACGTCGCGTGGTTCTTCGCGTATGCGCCCGCGCTCGTGCTCGCCGTTCCCGCGGCATTGCTGGCATTGCGCGCGCGCGGGGCCGCCGCGCGATTGCCGATCGTGCTCGTCGTGACGAGCGCGCTGTATCTCACGTTCGTCATCTGGGTCGGCGGCGACTTCATGTTCGCGCGGTTCTGCCTGCCGGTCGTGCCGCTGCTGCTGTTGCTCGTCGAACGGCTGCGGCTCGCCGTTCCGCCGATGGCCGCGGTCGCGGGGGGAGTCGCCGTCGTGCTGTTGCTCGCCGTGCCGCCGACGAAGGACGTGCTCGATCGCGCGAAGGAGCGCGGCGTCGTGCAGGAGCACGAGATGTACACGGCCGAATACAACGCCTGCATGAAGGACGCGGGCCTGCGATTGCGCGATTGGTTCCGCGGACTGTCACCGCGCGTCATGTTCGGCGGCGGCTATGCGATGCTCGCGTACTACGGCGAGTTCGCGCTCGCGATCGAGACGTCGACCGGGCTGACCGACGAGCATTTGGCGCACCTGCCGCTGACCGAGCGCGGTCGCGTCGGGCACGAGAAGGGGATCGGCCTCGATCCGCAGTACCTCGTGCGGCGCGGGATCCAGTTCGCGTTCCTGACCGGACCGACGCCGGATCGGATCGGCGAACGTCGCGCGATCACGTTCGGAACGTTCGCGTGTGGCGGTCAGACGCCGCCGCTGACCGGCGCGATCCTGACCTATCACCGGCCGATGATGGACGAGCTGCGCCGCCGCGGCGCCGTGTTCGTCGACTTCGAGCAGGAATTGGACCGCTATCTCGCGACGATCGCCGAGCGCTCGCCGGCGGAATTGGCGGCCGACTACGCGGCGTTCCGCGAGTACTGGTTCCTGCACAACGACGATCCGGCGCGCGAAGCGGAGTTCACGCGACGGCTCACGGGGAAGTAGCGTGCGTCACTGGATGCGCGTGGTCGTCCACGAGGTCGGAACCGCTGTCAGCGGTGAACCCCCGGCGTCGATTCCCTGCAGGTGAAAGTCGCGACCGCGCAGCGACGGGTCGCCGGGAATCGGGAACCCGAATGCTGTCGAACCGGCCGTGCCGATCGGCACTGGCGGTAGCGCGACCACGCCAAGCGGATCGAGCCCGAACGAACCGAGACCTGGGATCGTGACGTCGCGGCGTGTCAGCCCGAGGAACGGGAAGACGACGCGTTCGCGGCGCGCATGAGCCGTCGCCGAGAAGGTCGAGCCGATGGCAATGGTCGCCGGCGCTTCGATCTGACGCGTCAGGTTGAACAGGATGCGGCCACCCGGGCCTGGTAGGGGTGGTGCGGGGGCGTACTCGCCGAAGCCAACGACGAGGTCTTCGTCACCGTCACGATCGGCATCGGTGATCGCGAGCCAGAGGTGGTAGCGCTGTCCGGTGATCTCCGATCGGTGGATCTGTGCACTGATATCGGTGAAGCGCCAAGAACCTTCATTGCGCCAGACCGTTGGCCAGGGTGCGTTCGGCAAACCGCTCGGTCGTCCCAGGACGATGTCCAGCCGGCCGTCCCGATCGAGATCGTGCATTTCGACAGGCGTGAAGGACGAACTGGCGCTGAACGGAAGCACGAAGGAATGATCGTGCAGGCGGCCAGTGCCATCATTACGCAGCAACACGTCGTGCTGCATTGGCCCTGTGCTCACGTACGCGTCCGGAAATCCGTCGCCGTCGAGATCGCCGAGGCGGAGAAAATTGGCATTGACCACCGGCAACTGTTGCGAGACGGAAAATCGACCCGTGCCGTCGTTGCTCAGTACCAGAACAGGCTGATGCCGAACTGCCACTACGAGATCCTGGTCACCATCGCCATCCACGTCGGCCGCGGCGACCCACAGCGTGTCGTCGAGCATGGCCGGCAAGTGCGTCGCCGAGACGTCCGTGAACCGGCCGGTGCCATCGTTCAACAACAAACGATCTTGCACGCCGAGCTGATTGAACAAAAACAGGTCCAGATCGCCGTCCCCATCGACATCGATCAATTCGGCTCCATTCGATGTAACACCGAGCGCGTCCATTCCACTGTTCGGGTGGTAACGTGGAGTACCGGTCCGATCGTTCAGGAAGACCATTGGCGGACAACCCGAGCCGAAGAACTGTGGTGACACGACGTCGATCCACCCGTCCCCGTTGACATCGCCTACGGCGACCGTCGTTGACGTGCCAAGGTAGAGCGTGCCCGTCGGATGGCCCACCAGGACGCACGCACGTTCATGGAAACGTCCCGAACCGTCGGGCTGAAGGAAGAGGGGGCCGCCTCCTTGTCCCGCGCTTGGCATGTACGGCTTGCAGAAGATCAGTTCGTTTGCGCCATCCCGATCGAGATCCGCGACTCGGCAGTGTGCGCCATAGAGGGCCTGGAACGTCGAATGCGACGGGAGCAGCTTGTATGGGCCAGTCACGCCCTGACTGGCACCTTCTCGCACGGATACAAGAAATGGCAAGAGCGAGATCGCCAAGCTGCCAATGTGGATGATTGTGTCATCGGCGCGCATTGTCGGGCCTCTTGATGGTTGCTCTGGAGCGATGGAGCGCTTCTCGACTCGGCTCCTCTCGTGGAATTGGCGAGCCATCTATAGGTGAACGAAGGGTTTCGCCCGGCGCACCTGGATCTTCGGACACCGCAAGCATCGTCTGGAGATTCGTTGGCACGAGCGACGTGTCTTCGCCTTGGCAATTGTATCGAACACCAAGTCGATCATAGACGGCCAAGTACGGAGCCCGATCAGGGCATCCAATTCGCGAGTCTCCGTACCCGAAAGGACCGATGTAGTAATTTGGAAGCGGCACGCTGGTTGGGCAGGGTGCCCACGGTCCAAACGGAAACTTCGCTAATGCCGGATGCAAGAAATCGTTCAACTGTAGGGATGTGCCGGGAGGATTGATGGTTGCGTCGACCACATACGTCCAAGTGTAGCCGTGGGGCGTGTAGTGTTCCTGCGATGTCTGAAAACCATGTCTTCCGACATTCGTCGACAAATTATAGTACAATGATGGATTGTCATACGTATGGTCTGGCCATATTGGAAGACCGCTCGTCGGCTTCGCTCGTCCATACCAGGGATTGCCAGAATATGCGTCTTGAGAGATAACGTTGAGAAGCAGACCCCAGAAGGGGTGGTGATCCGGCAGCAAATGTCCGCCGAAGTCGCATTCGAGCGCCCGAGGGAAAGACGGATACGTAGGTACTGCGACATTCGCCGCAGCTCCACGCCATGATCCGCTCGTCGTAAGAAACCAAAGCGCATTCGTGAAATTATTGCCCGCACCGACATTGTCGAGTGGAGCCGATTTGTGCGCGTACCACGAGAATGTTCCAGGGAGGCCCCAGGTAAGCGTTCCGCCTACACGATGATTGGCTAATGGCCTCGTGTAGCCTGGTGGGTTTGGACCGGGCTGTACTAGATTGAAGTACACAATCAAGCTCTGGTCTACCGCAGGCCCCGTTTGACGTTTTGAGAAGATCCTCGTGCTTTCGACGAATCCCGCCATTATCAGGGTGCCAACCTGATCCGCACCGATATCGGTGATCGATTCAATTGCGTTGTTGGGAGCGACGGTCGGGATCCAGACTGGAGGAAATGCTGGATGGTTGTTCGTGCGAGAGTTTCCAAAGCCCTCCGTATCCCAGTCGGCGCAGTGAACAGGGCACACCTCCGCGCCTACTGGCAGTCCCGGGGGCTCAATCAATATGCTCTGAACGAAGTTAAACATCGGCGGATTCGTGCTGTCCCAGTACCGCATGTC
>JAEYTU010000309.1 GCA_023433825.1 Planctomycetota bacterium | reverse complement strand
GCGCACGGTCACGCGCAGCGACGTTTCGGTGGGGGTCGCGGCGAGCGGCGGTGGTGTGTCGGGCGACGCGACGCGCGCGAGGACGTCGACGTCGACGTCGCGCACGTTCGACGGTGACGCGGCGTCGACGTTCGCGGTCGACGCCGTGTCCTGCGCGTGCGACGGCGTGGCGACGACGGGTGCGCGGGACGACCACATCGCGTAGGCCGACAGACCGAGGAGCGCCGCGGTGCCGGCGACGAGTGCGAGCTTCTTGCCCATGACGATGGCTCCGAACGTCAGCGACGTCGACGCGGGGACCGTGAGTGCGGCCGCCGTCGGCGCACCGCGCGCCGCTGCGGCGAGGACGGCGTCACGGACGGCGGCGAGGCCGCGGCCGGGGGTCGCGACGATCGCGAGCGCTGTCGCGAGGCCGGCGGGGAGCGCCTTCGCGAGCAGTTCGGTGCCGCGCGCGAGCTGCGCGCGGACCGTGCCCGGCGGTCGGCGCAGCGCGTGCGCGATCTCGGCGGCCGTGAAGCCGTGCGCGAGTTTCAGCACCAACACCGAACGGTAGATCGGTGGCAAGCGGTCGATCGCCTCGTCGACGGCGCGGGTCAACTCGGACGACTGCGCGGCGGCGGCCGGATCGTGCGCGGTACGCACCGGCAGGCGCTCGGGGTCGACGCGGCGTCGCTCGTCGCGGCGGCGGCGGCGCACCTCGTGGCCGAGGATGCCGGTCAGCCACGGCCGCAGCGGTCGCGACGCGTCGTAGCGTTCGGCGTGCCGCAGCGCCGCGAGGAACGTCGCCTGCACGACGTCCTCCGCCGCGTGGACGTCGCCGCAGAGATGCCGCGCGACGACGAGCAATCCGACCGCCGTTCGCTCGTAGACCGCCGCGAGCGCCGCCGGGTCACCGGTCGCGCGCCAGTTGGCGAAGAGCTGTTCGACGGTTGGGTCCGGCATGCAGGGCGCATTCCACCCAAGTGGCACGGAATGCTGCACCGAAGTTCGGGATCGGCAGCGCAACGGGCGAGGACGCGAGCGGGCCCGGCACAGGTACACCAGGTCTTCGAACCGAGCTCGCGCACGGTCGACGGCAACCGCCCGGTCGCGCCGTTGCGTGACGAACCATCGGAGCGACGGCCACGAGTCCCGCGCCGAAGCTCACGCCGTGCGCACGCCCCTTGACCGAAGTTGCGCACCTGGTTTCGCTGGTGCGATGAATGACGGGAACACTCGGAAGGACGTCTGGGAAGCCAACATCGACAGCGAGATCTCGTTCTGGCGCGACTTCATCATGAAGCGCGGCGGCGAGTGGCCGGACGTCTACACGGGTCGCATGGACCCCAACTGCCCGTTCCCTGGCAATCTGCGCGACGTCGTCACGGCACGCCCCGACGAGCCAGTCGAGGCGCTGGATGTCGGCTGTGGGCCATTGACGCTGATCGGGCGCCATTGGCCAGGTCGGACCGTCAACGTCACGGCGGTCGATCCGCTCGCCGATCACTACATGAAGCTGTTCCGCGAAGCGGGCGTGACCCCGCCGACGCCGCCGCAGCGATGCAACGGTGAAGAACTGCTCGAGCGCTTCGGTCCGAATCGGTTTCACGTCGCCGTCGCGATCAACTCGTTGGACCACAGCTACGACCCAGTCAGCGCGATCGAGCAGATGGTCGCGGTCACGAAGCCGAACGGGTTCCTTTGGCTGCGGCACCGCATCAACGAGGGCGAGCACGAGCACTACCACGGCCTGCACCAGTGGAACTTCAAGGAAGAGAACGGTCGCTTCCTGGTCTGGAACTCGGCCATGCGCGTCGACATGGGCGAGCAACTCGGCTCGCAGTGCACGGTGAAGGCGCGGACCGATGGTGAATGGGTCGACGTCGAGATCCGCAAGCGGCCGGCGTAGTCGCCGACCGACTCATCCAGCGTCGGCGCGCGCGATCCAGTAGTCGTTCAGGATGTCGTGCGGCAGCGCGTGGCGCGTGATGTGCGCGAAGCCGGCGTCGCGCAGCATTCGTTCGGCGAGCTGATGGCCCCATGCGGCGCCGAGGCCCGCGCCGCCCTGCGCGAGCGACACGGTCATGCAGTGCATGCACGAGATCGTGTAGACGAACGGGCTCAGCGGCGACTCGACGTTCTCGTGGACGTGGCTCGACGCGCGGATCTCCTGCATCAGGAACGTGCCACCCGGCCGCAGCGCGCGCGCGATGCCGGCGAGCACGTCGGCTGGGCGCGCCTGATCGTGGATCGCGTCGAACGCGCAGACGAGGTCGAAGCGCGCGCGGTCGTCGAGGTCGGCGACGTCGCGGGCCGTGAACGTGACGTTCGCGAGACCGGCGCGCGTCGCGCGCGTTCTCGCGTCGGCGATCGCATCGACGCCGAGGTCGTAGCCGGTGAAGCGACTGCGCGGGAACCGCTGCGCGAGCCACGACAGCGCGCGCCCGCGGCCGCAGCCGACGTCGAGGACGTCGATTCCGCGTTCGAGTTCGGCGACGAGGCCGTCGACGAGCGGGAGGATGTGTGGCTCGAGACCGGCGACCGTCGTCTGCGCGCTCTCCTCGGCCATGACCTCGTGAAAGCGCGTGAACGCGTCGTAGCCGACGCCGCCGCCGTTGCGGAAGCAGTCGACGATCCGGTCCTCGACCGACCCGAGAACGCCGATCCACTGGGCGGTCGCGGCGATGTTCGTCGGCAAGGCCGCACGCGTCAGGCAGGCCGCGTGCGCAGCCGGGAGCGTGTAGGTGCCGTTCGTCGCGTCGTGCACGACGATGCCCGACGTCGTCATCGCGCCCAGCCATTCGCGGACGTAGCGCTCGTGCAGGTGCGCGCGCGCGGCGAGCGCCGCCGGGGTCAGTGCCGCGCCGTCCGCCATCGCGTCGAACAATCCGGTGCGGTGCCCGATCGACGTCATCAGCATCGCGGCGCCGCCGTTCAGGAACGACAACATGCGCGCGGCGAATGCGATCGTCGCGAGCGGGTCGGCGGGAGGGAGCGAGGCGTTCCTGGGTCTCGGTGTGTCGGGCATCGTGGGTGCGGACGTCCTACCGGTTGACGGTGCGAACGACGAGCACGACGTTGCTGGGCCGACCGAATCGACGAACGTCCATGGCCGACATCCTTCACGACCTCCCGATCCGCGCCCCGCGCGGCGTGGTCTTCGCGGCCATCAGCACTCCTGCGGGGCTCGACACGTGGTGGACGAAGCGCGCACGCGGCGCGCCGCGACTCGGCGCCGAGTACGAGCTTTGGTTCGGACCGGAGTACGACTGGCGCGCGGTCGTGACGGCGTGCGAGCCGGACTCGACGTTCGAACTTCGGATGACACGCGCCGACGGTGACTGGCTCGGCACGCGCGTCGGATTCCGGCTCGACGGTGCTCCCGCCGGTGGCGTCGCATCCGACGGCCACACGCGCCTCCGATTCGCGCACACCGGCTGGCCGACGGCGAACGACCACTGTCGAACCTCGAACCATTGCTGGGCGATGTACCTGCGGATCCTGCGCCGGCATCTGGAGCACGGCGAGACGGTTCCGTACGAGGTCCGGCTCGATGTCTGACCACGAACGCGACCGCGAACGCCGATGACGGCGACCCTCGTCCGCTATGTCGCCACGCAGTGGCGCTTCCTGACGTTTCGCAGCGCGCCGATTGCGGCGACCGAACGCACCGCGTTCCTCGGCTTCGCGCTCGTCGCGACGTGGATCGCGGGGCTCGGCCGGTACTGGGATCACGAGAAGCCGCATGTCGTCCAGTCGCTCGGTCTCGGGTCCGTGGCGTACGTGTTCGTGTTCACGTCCCTGCTGTGGATCGTCGGGCTGCCGCTGAAACCACGCGCGTGGCGCTTCTCCGACGTGCTGCTGTTCGTGGCGATGACGTCGCCGCTCGCGTGGCTCTATGCGGTGCCGGTCGAGAGATTCATGACGGTGGAATTGGCCGCGGCTGCGAACGCAGTGTTCCTGACGATCGTCGCGGCGTGGCGCGTCGCGCTGCTGGTGCGACATCTCCACGTCGTCTGCGGGCTCGGCGAGAAGACGTCGCTCGTGACGGCGTTCCTGCCGTTGACGGCAATCGTCGTCGCATTGACGGCGCTGAATCTCGAGCACGCGACATTCAATTTGATGTCGTCGGGTGGTGGTGCGACTCCGCACGACGCCGCGTATCAGCTCGTCATCGTCCTCACCGTCGGTTCGGTGATTGCCGTCGTGCCGCTGTTGCTGGCGTATGCGTTTGCGATCGACAAACGAGCGAACGCCCGCAAGGCCGCCGCCGACGCCGCCGCCAATGCCGACGCCGCCGCCGAAGACCCCCCGCCGTCGCAGTGAAGCTCGCCTTCGTCGCGCTGTCGGGTGTTCGCGTCCACGATCCGGAACTGCTCGCGCTCGGACTGACATTGCCCGGCTTCGTCGAACGGGGCCGCACGATCGCTGCATTGCCGAGCCTCGGGTTGCTGACGCTGGCCGGAATGACGCCGGACGACGTCGACGTCGACTACGTCGAGATCGATGCGCTGCCAGAGGGTCTCGGTCCGCTCGCCGGGTTCGACGTCGTCGCGTTGTCGAGTTTCACGGCGCGCATCGGCGCCGCCTACGAACTCGCCGATCGCTGTCGCTCCGCCGGGATCACGGTCGTGCTCGGTGGATTGCACGTGACGGCGTGTCCCGACGAAGCCGCCGCCCACGCCGACAGCATCGTCGTCGGGGAAGCCGAGCCGGTCTGGCCGACGTTGCTCGCGGACCTGCGCAATGGTGCGCTGCGCCCGCGCTACGACGGCCGGGCGCTCGCCTTCGACCTCGCCGACGCACCGATGCCGCGATTCCAACTGCTGCGCGGACGCACGGTCGATCGCTACACGGTGCAGACGCAGCGCGGTTGTCCGTGGGACTGCGAGTTCTGCGCGTCGTCGATCCGACTCCGGCCCGGACTGCGCCTCAAGCCGATTGCGAAGGTCGCCGACGAGGTGCGCGCGATCCGCGACCTCGCGTCACGGCCGTTCCTCGAACTGGCCGACGACAACACGTTCGCGAGCCGGGAACACGGCCGCCGGCTGTGCGATGCGCTCGCGCCGACCGGGCTGCGGTGGTTCACCGAGACCGACGTGTCGTTCGCCGACGACGAGGATCTCGTCCGGCGCGCGGCCGACGCCGGTTGTGTGCAGGTGCTGGTCGGCCTCGAGAGCCCGAGCGCCGGACCGCTCGCCGGCGTCGAGCGAGTGCGCGACTGGAAGGCGACCCGCGCCGGTCGGTATCTGGACGCGATCGAACGGATCCAGCGGAACGGCATCGCCGTCAACGGCTGCTTCGTCCTCGGGCTCGACGGCGCGGGTTCCGATCAGTTCGACGCAACGCTCGACTTCGTCCGTGACAGTGGATTGCACGAGGTGCAGATCACGGTGCAGACGCCGTTCCCCGGGACACCGCTGCACGAACGCCTCACCCGCGAAGGTCGCCTTCTCGCGCCGCAGGCGTGGGAGCGGTGCACGCTGTTCGACGTCGTCTTCGAGCCGCGCGGTGTCGGTGTCGAGGAACTGCGCGCTGGATTGCGCCGGATGATCGCCGAGCTGTATGCGACGGACGCGGTCGCAGAGCGACGGGCGCGGTTCCGGTCGGCGCGTCGCGGCGGGGGGACGTGACCGCGACGGCCGGAGTTCACATCGACTGCCGTTCCTTCGGCGCCGCCGCGCGCGGTTGCACGGGGATCTGCACTTCGAAGTAGCGGCGCTCGCCGCGCACCGACGGGCTGTTGTAGCCCATCGTCCGCATCTCGCCGGTGGCCACCCATTCGGGGTGATTCGCGAGCCACGCCTCGAGTCGCGCGCGCAGCGCGGCGATGCGATCCGGCCGGTCGAAGCCGCGCGAGCCGATCGTCAGCACCGTGTGCGGTGCGACGTCGACGACTTCGACGGTCCCGTCCTGGCCGACGTCCCCGAGCTCGCGTGATCCATAGAGGAACGCCATCGAAGCCTGGCGCGTGCGCTCGGCGTCG
>JAEYTU010000286.1 GCA_023433825.1 Planctomycetota bacterium | reverse complement strand
GCTCCAATCACCGTCGGGACCGGTCGTCGCCCACGTTCGCGGGCCGCCGTCGCCGACGACGAAGTAGCTGTTGTCGCCGACGAACAGCGCGACGTCCGGCTTCGCCTTCGCCATCGCGACGAATGCCGGTCCGCGTCCGAACTGCGAAAGCTTCGCGCACGACCCGAACGCGATGACGACCTTGCCGCTCTGCGACGGCGGCGGCGCCAGACGAACGTCGACCGTGGCCGCGCTGTCGCTCACGTCGCGGTGGCGCAGACGCACCCGCAGCGTCGCCGCCTCCGGCAGCCGCTCGAACCCGACGCGATGACACCCGTCACCGAGATCGAGCACCCACGGCGCAGGCGTCGGGTTGCCGTTCACCGTGCCTTCGGCGACGAACGGCACACCCGGCGCGACCTGCAGCCAGACGATCGCCTTGTCGTGCGTGACGTGGCCGATCATCGGGCCAGCCGTGATCCACGGCGGGCGTTGCGCATTCACCGGCGCGAATGCGGAGACGGAGAGCGCGGCGAGGGCCGCGACGGCGAGCGTGCGTGCGTTCATCGTGGGAACGCACGCTAGGCCGCGGTTCGAAGGCGGAGTGAAGGGCGGGAAAAGTGAAACGAAAGTGCCAGGCACTTTCGTTTCACTTTCACTGACCCAGGATCATCAACCCGTAGTCGGACGAGTAGAGGCGCGAGACGGACGGGTCGTAGACCACCCACGACTCGTAGACGCGCGCCGTGATCAACGACGGGCGTTCGGCAGCGGCAGCACGAGCGACGCCTGGCCTGAGCCGTTGACCAGCGTGCCGGGAAGGATCGCCAACGGATCGATCCACAGGTTGCAACCCGACGAACCGAGGAACGCGAGGTCGACCGGCAGCGGAAGCGCGCCGAAGTTCGTCTCGCTGAGTCCGATCAGCGGCGTCGCGATCGTGTTCGGTGCGGCCTGCGACAGGTTCAGCGTCATCGGCTGGCCGATCCGCGGCCACGTGCCCGGCGCGATCGCCGTCGTCGGCGCCGTGTTCGTCGACATCGGACACCCGACGCCGCGACCGACGAAGTTGCCGTCACCCATCAGGAACGCGAGCTTCGTCCCGCCGGTGCCGACCGTCGCGTTGCCCTGCGTCGCCGGCCAGTTCAGCAGCCAGTTGCGCACGACGTTCGCGTCGGCCGCCGTGTTCATGATGTAGCCGTTCGACGGAACCGGGATGCCACCCGGATCGAGCGTGCTCCACAGGATGAAGTCGACGACGAGGTTGTCGTTCGGCGACAGCGGGATCCAGACGAACGGCCGCTGCAACCCGATCGGCGTCCACGCGCCGGATTGCCAGCGCATTCGCAGTCGACCCTTCTGGACCTGCGTCGGGTTCGGCAGGTTCTGCGTCCAGATGTTCGAGAGCGTCGACGTCTGCACGACCGACATGTTGATCTCGTAGTCGCCGTAGACGATCTCGCCGGACGTGATCGGGCTGGTCGCGCTCGGTCCCATGTGCGCGACGAAGATGTCCTGGATGATGTTCGGCGTGCCGAGCGTCGAGCCGGGCACCAGCACCTGCTGGCGGACGCCGCGGGACGCACCGAACGGGAACGCGTTGCGGATACCCGTCGGCGCGCTGTCGGGCGTGTAGACGATGTTCTGTTGCGCGGGCAGCGCGCCGAGCAGCGATGCCGCGACGAGGAACGAGCGGTAGGGGAGGAACGGGATCATGGGAATCGACTCCTGGAACGGGGCGAGGCGCGAAGCCTACCGAGCCTCGCCCCGACCCTCGGCCAACTTCGCGTACGAATAGACCGCCGTCCCAACCGCGCCGGCACGCAATGCCGCCTCGACCTGCCGATCGGTCTGCGCCGACGCCCCATGCTTGTACGCCCCGATCCCGGCCACGACGGGCACGCGGCTCCGCTCGACGGCATCGGCGATTCGCCGGGCGAACAGAGCGTCGTCGTCGGTGTAGTTCATCGGCAGAACGGCGTCGACGAGGCCGTCGCGCGTCCACCGTGGCCAATCCTGCGACGTGCGCGTCAGCGCCGTCGCGGCGTCCGGCATGACGGCCGCCGTCAAGGTCACGACCCTGCCGACTCCGCGCAGCGCCGCCCGAACCTCGCGGACCGTCGCCGTCACGGCGTCCTGCTTCCACCGCGCGAACGCCGCCGGGTCGTCGACCGGATCGCGTCCCGTCGCACTCCGACACAGCTCCCGCGAACGACGATCCAGCGGGTACCCGCGCTGGAGCGGCCGTTCGTCGTCGAGGAAGCGCACGCGGTCGAGGTGCACCCCGTCGACGTCGTAGCGCTCGGCGATCTCACGACACAGCGATGCGATGTGCGCGCGCACTTCGGGCAGCCCGAGGTTCAGACTCGCGTACCCACCCTTGCGCAACGGCTCGCGCTCGCCGTCGACGTCGGCGACGAACCACTGCGGGCGCGCGTTCCAGAGTTGTCGTGGATCCGCCGGCGGCACGTCACCCTGCCAACCGGGAACGACGTTGACCCACGCGTGCAGCTCGACGCCGTGGCGGCGCGCCGCGGCGACGGCGACGCCGAGCGGATCGAAGCCCGGCGATGCGAACCGGAACCGTTCGCTGAACACCTCGTGGCGCGAGTCGAAGAACACCGTGCCGTTGCCGCGGACCTGGAACAGCACGGCCCCGAACCCGGCGCGCGCGCAATCGGCGACGACGCGTTCGACGTCGGCCGCCGTCGTCCAGTCGAAGCGCGTGACCCAGATCGCGCGGTGGATGCCCGGCGAACGCACCGACTGCGTCGCGCAGCCCACGAACAGCGCGCACAGCAACGTGCACGCGACGACGATCCGGATCCGGCGGTCAAGCATGGTGGACGACGACTCCATTCGTGGCGACCAGGGTGCCGTCGCCGGGGCACGGATAACGACCATCGGGGACCGCGGCGACCGGCGCGTCGAACCGATGCACACGCGCGCCGTCGCGGCCGACGAGACCGACGATCCGCGCCGGATTGCCGACGACGAGGGCGAACGCCGGGACGTCGCGCGTGACGACGGCGCCCATGCCGACCATGCAGAACGTGCCGAGTTCGACGCCGGGACCGATCGTCGCGTTCGCACCGATCGACGCGCCGCGGCGAACGATCGTTCGCGGCATGTCGGTCGACGGTTCCGACGACGCGAGTGCACGAACGTCGGGGTCGGTCGCGCGTGGCGCCGTGTCGTTCGTGAACACGACGTGCGCCGACACCATGACCCCGGCCTCGATCGTCACGCCGGCGCAGACGTAGACGCATGCGTTCAGTTTGACGAGGTCGCCGACGACGACGTCGTAGGCGAGGTAGGTCTTCTCGCCGACGATGCAGTCGCGGCCGATCCGCGCCCCGCGTCGAACGTGCACCGCATCCCACACCGCGGTTCGCGCGCCGATCGCGACGTCTGCCTCGACGATCGCGGTCGGATGCACGCGTGCCGTCGGATCGATCATCGCGGCGTCAGGCGTGCTCGCCGGGATGCAGATGAACGGACGCGAAGCGGCCGGTCCGGAGCGAGCGGTACCCGGCCTCGACGACGCGCACCGACTCGACGGCGTCGTCGATGCGAATGACCGGCGGCGCGAGGTCGCGGACGACGGCCGCGAAGTTCTCGAGCTGCCCGGCGAACGCGCGTCGCTTGTCGTAGCCCTCGCCGAACGTGACCCACTCCTCCGCGTCGGCCAGCCGGTACCGCGACGTCCGCCATCCGAGTTGCAGCGTGCCCTTGCTGCCGTGGACGGCGAAGAACACGTCGGTCTCCTTGTGCAGCGACCACGACAGGTCGGCGACGCCCATCGCGCCGTGGCCGGCCTCCATCAACACGCGGACCGTGTCCTCGACGTGGATCGCCTGCACGCGCCGCGCCGGCGTCACGAGCACGCGCCGCACCGGGCCGATCAGGAAGCGGACGAGGTCCACCGAGTGCGCACCGGCGTCGATCCAGACGCCACCGCCCGACAGGTGGATCTCCGCGTTCCAGCGGCCGGTCATCGCCACGCGCGAGCAGAACACGTTGTCGAACGTGACGACGTCGCCGATCACGCCTTCGTGCAGCAGTCGCTGCGCCTCCTGGACCGCCGCCACGTAGCGGAACTTCGACGCCATCATCAGCGTGCGGCCCGCCTGCGACGCGGCGTGCAGCATCCGCGTCGCCGCCGGAACGTGGATCGCGAGCGGCTTCTCGCACAGCACGTGCACGCCGTGATCGAGCAGCATCGTCGAGACGGCTTCGTGCGAGACCGGCGGTGTCGCGACGAGCGCGGCCTCCGGTCGGACCGCCGCGAGCAACTCCGCCGCCGTCGCGAACGTGTCGATGCCGGGATGCGCGGCGGCGAACACCTCCCGCGCGCGTGGGTCGACGTCGGCGACGCCGACGAGCGTGAAGCGCGCCGCGTCTTCGGTCATCAACCGCGCGTAGTGCCCGGCGATCGCGCCGGCCCCGACGATCGCGATCCGCATCGGTGGCGAGATCACGAGCGCGACTCCGCGACCGCGTCGTGCACGGCGGCGGCGATCAAGTCGACGTGTCCGTCGTGGTAGCGCTCGTTCCACGGCAGGACGAGCATCGAGCGCAGCGCCGCGTAGACGCCCGGATGCGCGGCGCTGGCCTGCGGCGGCGGCTCGACGCCGGCGTTCGCGAAACCCTCACGCACGACGCCGAAGCGCGCGCGGTCGGCGAAGACGCGACATTCGAACGCAGGCTTCTTGATGTAGTGCGGCATCACGGTCAGCCCGGCAGCCGACAGGCTCCGGCCGAGCGCGCCAGCGCCGCCGCGGATCCGCGCCTCGTCGACGAACAGGCAGAACCGCCACCACGAGTGCACGGTTCCCGCGCGCGCCGGCGTCGTCGCGCCGCCGGCCAGACCTTCGAGCGCGCGGCACCGCCGCGCGGCCGGCGCGCGCGGGCGCGCGACGACGTCGTCGAGCTTGTGCAACTGCGCGACGGCGACGGCGGCCTGCAACTCGGTCATCCGGTAGTTGAGGCCCGGAACGTCGTGATCCGGCTGCGCGGTGCCGTAGGCGAACCCCTTGTTGACGTATAGCTCGACGCGTTTCGCGAGCGCTTCGTCGGCGGCGACGACGAGTCCGCCTTCGCCGCAGGTCATGTGCTTGCCCTGCTGGAGGCTGAACGTCGCCAGCGCGCCGTGGCACCCGACGAGGCGGCCGGCATCCTCGGCGAGGAAGGCCTGCGAGCAGTCCTCGATCAGCACGACGCCGCGCTCGCGGCAGAGCGCGACGATCGGCGCCATGTCGCACGGCATCCCGAACAGGTGCGTGACGACGACGGCGCGCGTGCGTTCGCCGAGCACGGCGGCGATCGTCGCGGCGCTGACGTTGCCGCTGTCGGGTTCGACGTCGGCGAAGCGCGGCGCCGCCCCCTCGTAGAGGATCGGCAGGATCGCGCCCATGTCGGTGATCGGCGACGTGACGACCTCGTCGCCGGGCTGCAGGTCGAGTGCGCCGAGGGCGGCGTGGACGGCGGCCGTGCCCGACGCGCACGCGACCGCACGAGGAACGCCAAGCCGCGCCGCGAACTCGCGTTCCAACCGCGGGACGAACGTCCCGAAGGTCCCGTTCAGCTTCCCGGAGCGCAGCACCTGCGCGAGGTTCTCGAGTTCTTCGGCGCCGAAGTCGCGGCCCGACGCGTCGCGGTCGCTGGGGAGAGGAAGCAGATCTCGCGTCGTCGTCGTCACGGTGCGGCGGGGCACGGTAGCGACCGGTCGACCCGGGCTCCACCACCGCAACGCTTCCCCTGTCGGTGCGCAGTCCCGAGGATCCGCCGCAATGTCCATCACCTGCGCACCGCGTCGTCGTCGAATGTCGCTCGCCCTCGCCATCGCTGCGTCGATCGGCACGGTCACCGAAGCCGTCCGCGCCCAGGACGCATCGCCGGCGCCGCCGCGGTCCGACAGCGAGCGCGTTCGCGACCAGCGCTGGCGCGAGGATCTCGACGCGCTGTGGACGGGGCTTCGCGACAGTCATCCAGCGCCCCTCGGCGGCGTGACGGCGGACGAACGCGTCGCTCAGGTGCGCGCGATCGACGCGCGGATCCCGACGCTGACCGACGACGAGATCGTCGTCGAGTTCATGCGCTTCACGGCGGCGATCGGCGACGACCACACGCTCGTCGACTCGCAGATCTTCGCGGCGTCGCGGTTGCCGATCGTGCTCGTCGGTTGGCCCGACGGCGTTCGCCTCGTGCGCGCACCAGCGGCGCATGCGAAGTCGATCGGTCAGCGACTGATCCGCGTCGGCGCGTTCGCGATCGAAGACGTGCTCGACGAGCTCGCGCGTGTGCAGTCGATGACGCCGGCCTGGCGGGTGCGGATGGCGCCGCAGTTGTTGCCGTTCGCCGGATTGCTCGCCGGAATGGGACTCGTCGAGCCCGGCGAGCCGGTGCCGATGACGTTCGCGGACGACGACGGCGCCGAGACGACGATCTCACTCTCGCCGGCCCCGCTGCCCGCGGACGCGGCGGGCGTGAAGGTGCTCGGTGACGCGGTCACGAATCAACGCGGTGCGCTCTGGCACCACGCGCAGTGGCTCGCCGACGAACGCATCCTCTACGTCCAATACAACCGCTGCGCGACGTCGCCCGAGCACGACCTCGACGCATTCGTCGGCAAGCTCGTCGACCACGTCTCGCAGACCGACGTCGCCGCGATCGTCTTCGACCTCCAGTACAACGGCGGCGGCAACTCGGCGCTCGGCGACGCGATGTTCCGACGCCTCGCCGCGCACGAACCGATGCGGCGAAAGCGCGGCGTCTACGCGCTGATCGGCGTCGGCACGTTCAGTTCGGCGCTGATGAACGCGATGACCCTGAAGGCGCGCCACGGCGCGGTCCTGATCGGCACCGACACGGGTGGCGCGCCGGATCACTTCGGCGAGGTGCGGACGTTCGCCCTGCCGCACTCGAAGGTGAAGGTCTGGCACTCGACGAAGCGGTTCGGAAGAGCCGATGGCAAGCGCACGACGCTCTCGCCCGACGTCGTCGCCGCGCGGACGTTCGCCGACTTCGTCGCCGGCCGCGATCCGCTGCTCGATGCCGTGCGGCGGCACCTGAAGGAGACGGCTGGGGCGCCCGCCGACGGGAAGTGAAGGGCGGGGCGAAACACACGGAACCGCACTCGGACGGATCCGCGTCTGAGCAGTCTCCCCACCGATCCCAGGTAAGCATCGATGAACAGACTCCTCGTCCTCGGCCTGATGGCCGTCCCTTCTCTCCCCGTCGTCGCCCAGGGCACGTTGACCGTGCCGACCGCGCTCACCAACACGCCCGGCAGCAGTTCGACGGCGTGGCCCCTCGGCCTCGCGACGCAGAACAACATTCAATACATCTACGACAGCCAGGAAGTCGGCTTGGCTGGCCCCACTGCGCTGCGCAGCATCGCAGTGCGCGCGCAGGAGACCGGCTCCAACGTCGCGAAGACCGGGATCGACATCGAGATCTCGATGAGCTCGACCAGCGTCGCGGCAGCCGCGGCGACGACGACGTTCGCGAGCAATCGCGGCGCCAATCACACCGTCGTCTACGCGCGCCGACTGACGAACGTCCCGGCGACGACGCCGGGCTTCATCGGCCAGTACGCCGGACCGTTCCCGCTCGACGCCCCGTTCATCCACCAAGCGGGACCGACGACCGGACTCCTCGTCGAATACAACACGACGACGGCCGTCTCGGGGACGTGGAGCCATGACACCGGATTCACGGCTGCTGGCCCGCACGTGACGATCGGTTCCGGGTGCGGAGGGTTCTCCGCGGGGAGCAGCGGCGGCGCGATCGGCACGAACCTGCTGTTCACGACGACCGGCGGCGTTCCGAACAACCCTGCCGTGTTGTTGATCGGGATGCAGTTGTTCCCGGTGGCGGTCCCGATCCCGGGCACGACCGGCTGCAACCTGTACCAACAGATCGATGCCACCGTGAACGTCGCACTGGCGGCAGCGGGGACGACGACCGTCACGCTGCCCGTTCCGAACAACACGTTCCTGCGCGGGTTCGCGATCTACGGTCAGTTCGGCTCGGTCGACGCCGGCGGCGGCTTGATCTCGACGAACACGCGCGCGGCCGTCATCAACGGCCCGTGGGCCACGGCTCGTGTCTACAACAACACGAACGCGGCATCGCTGACCGGGACCGTCCAGCAGCAGGTCGGGATCATCACGCAGTTCGGTCTGTGAGGCGCCGCGACCTCGGTTGCGCTTTGGTCAGCGCCCGCGCGTCGGCGACGGCGAGAACGTCACGACGCGCTCTTCGTTGACGCCGGGCGCGAGCGTCAGGTCGCGCAGCGAAACCTCGACGTCGTGCAGCAGTCGAAGCTGTACGGCGCCGGGCATGCAGGTGCGCAGCAGCGCGCGACCGGCGGCGTCCGTCGTCGCCGGGAACGAGCGCCACGCACCCGAAACCGCGTAGACGATCGCGCGCACGCCTGGTATCGCGCGCCCGTTCGCATCGACGACCTGGATCGGCAGGTCTGCGAACGGCAGCAGCTCGAAGTTCAGCGTCGCGTTCGCGGCGTCGAACGTGACCGGGCCGTGTGTCACCGGCGCGAGCGACGCGGCCGCCGAACCGTCGGGCTCGACGCGGATCGTGAACCTCGAGCCGAGTGCCAACGCCGGCAACGTGAACTCCGTCGCGGCCGCTTCGATCCGGATCGGGATGTTCCGGACACCTTCACCGGCGTCGAAGTCGACGATCCGAACCGTGCAGCTCGGCGCCGGCTCGCCGTCGCTGCGCCGCAGCGTGCCGCGGACGACGCAACCGGCGAGTTCGGCTTCCGTGACCGCGACGTCGGTTGGCTCGGCACCAGCGACGAATCCGCGCCGCACGACACGCCGGAGCGGTTCGGCGTCGTTCGGGACCAGTTGGACCGTCCACTTCGGATCCGGCAGGACTGCGATCTCGAACGTTCCGTCCTTCCGCGTCAGGCCACGACGCAACCCGGGACGCCGGTCGTCGTCGTCACGCCGCACGACGGAGGCGTCGGTCGTGTCGAGTTCGGGGAATGCGACGACGAGCCTGTCGCCGATCGCGGCACCGTTCGCGCCGACGAACCGACCACGAAGTGGCGCGAGCGCCGGCATTCGCAGGTCGGCGTCGGCGTGCGGGGAATCGGGGGTCGTCGTCACCGTTTGGATGTCGGTCCACTTCGGCCCGTTGCCCCGGGCGCCGATCCGGTGTGTCCCGTGCGAGGCGAACGACAACGTGTAGCGACCTTCGCCGTCGGTCGTCGCGGTCGACTCGCGCGC
>JAEYTU010000234.1 GCA_023433825.1 Planctomycetota bacterium | reverse complement strand
GAAGGGGAGCGTCACGCGTTGCCGGCGACGGCGTGCCTGCTCGGGCGATCGCACGCGTTCACCGACGCCGACGGCCGGTTCGCCGTCGCACGGACGAAGTCGGGGCGCGGACGCGTCGCCGTGCAGGCATCCGGTCGATTCACGCTGGTCGCCGACGCGATCGGCAAGGACGGACGGTTGCCGCGGACGCTCGTGTTGCCGGAGCTTCGCGCGATCGAAGGCGAGCCGGCCGTCGGCGTCACGCTCGCCGATCCGGGTGCGCATCCGCTGGTGCGCGTCGCGCGCCACGGTGCGACATTGCGGGACTTCGCCGGTCATCCGGGAGAGACCGTCGTCCACGTGCCGCTGCGCGAGCGCGCGATGATGGACGTCGTCGTCACGTCGCATCGTTCGGACGGCAGCGCGCCGACCGTTCGGCGATTCACCGACGTCGCCGTCGTCGACGGCGTGATGCTGCCGACGCGGTGAACGCGCGAACGTCCCGCATCGGGACGGCGTCGCGCGCGTTCGCATGGTCGGGTTGTCGACGTCTGCGCGTGGACGGCGGACGCGGCCCCGCCGCAGTCGGTCGACGTCGGTATCCTTGCGTCCGACGTGAGGGGAGCCGGAAGAGAAACGATGCGTTCTGAGGGGAAGAGTTCGGCAACAGCGTCTGCGGTCCACGTCCGTTCCGCCGTCCGCCCTGCCGGGCAGGGTGACGACGTGGTGCCCGAACTCCAACCGGTCGGATCGGGGGTCTATGGCCTCCGGAACGTGCTCAGGACGGAGCCACGGCGGGGGCGCAAAGTGCTCGGCGCCGTCGTCGCGGCGACGTTCGTCTTCCCGGCGCTCCTCGCGCTCGGTTTCGGGACGTTCGGCGTCCAGTGGTTCGATCAGCCGGGCGTCCACCGCGCCGCGCGCGCCGACCGATTCGTGCAGGAGTCGCTCGCGGCCGTCGCGGCGTTTCCGTTCGCGACGGTCGCGCGGTTCGACGGGCAGGCGTGGCACGACCAGGCGACGCCGCAGACGTCGGACTTCCGGATCGAGTTGAAGGTGCAGCCGTCGTCGGAGTCGCTGCTGCAGGTCGACGCCGTGCTGAAGGACGCACGGACGAGCCGCGAGCTCGCGCGCCACGTGACGTTCCGCGATCGGCGCTGACCGGCGGCGGGCTAACGTGGCCGGCGAATGCGCCGCCACACTGCCCCGGTCGTCCTGCGTGATCCGATCCATGGCGATGTCGAACTGACGCGCGAAGAGATCGCGCTCGTCGACACCGTCGAGTTCCAGCGCCTGCGCGGCATTCAGCAGCTCGGCAGCGCGTCGCTGGTCTACCCAGGTGCGACGCATACGCGGTTCGAGCATTCGATCGGGACGCTGCACATGGCCGAGCGGCTGCTGTCGGCCGTCGACCGGAGCGGCGCGATGGAGCCGGAGACCTGTCTGCGCGTCGATGGTCGTGCGAAGCGCGTGCTGCGGATCGCGGCGTTGCTGCACGACGTCACGCACATTCCGTACGGGCACAACATCGAGGACCAGACCGGGCTGTTGCCGCGGCACGACAGTCCCGAGCGATTCGAGGCCGTGCTCGGCGGCGGCGAACTCGGCGCGGAGTTGCGACGGCTCGGCGTGCACGACGAGGTGCTGTCGGTCCTGACCGGACGCGGTGTCGACGTTCCGGCGTTCTGGCGACAGGTCGTCGCCGACACGATCGATCCCGATCTGATGGACTACCTGCGGCGCGACGCCTACTTCACCGGCCTCGCGATGGGCTACGACGATCGGATCGTCGGGTACTTCCGCGTCGATGCCGCGTCGGGGCGGATGTTCGTCGACTGCGAGAAGCAGGGAATGCTGCGCGAGGACATCGTCTCCGAGATCCTGCGGATGCTGGAGGCGCGGTACCACTTCTCCGAGCGCGTCTACTACCACCACGCGAAGATCGCGGCCGGCGCGTCGTTGTCGCGGATGGTCGAGATGGCGCTTCGCGCCGGCGCGTTGGACGCCGACGCGTTGATGCGGATGACCGACCGGACGCTGCTCGACCATCTCGGGCGCGTGTCGCTGAGCGATGCCGACGAGGATGCACGGATGCAGCGATTCGTGACCGCATTCGCGCGGCGCCGATTGCTGAAGCGCGTCCTCGTGCTGCCGTACTACCTGAACCGCGACGTGCAGCAGCAGCTGCTCGACACGTACTTCGTGCCCGGCAGTCCGCAGGCGCGATTCGCGTGGGAGCGCGACGTCGAGGCCGAGGCGCGGCGCACGTTCGGTCGTGACATGGACGTCGTGCTGTACTGCCCGAAGCGCCGGATGCAGTTGAAGGAGGCGCGCACGCTCGTGCGTTTCCCCGGCACCGGGCGTCGCATCCTGCCGCTGTCGGATCTGCGCTCGGAGATCCCGCGCATCGCCGATTTGGAGGACGGGTATCTGAGGTTGTGGAAGCTCTATGTGTTCACGTCGGAGACGGATCCGGGCGTGCGACGGCGGCTGCAGGAGATGTGTTTGGCGCGGTTGCCGGCGGGGTGTGTGAATGCGTTGCGGGTAGGGAACGTGTGAAAACTCTGGTCAGAGTACGAATATGACCTGGCCAACCATCACATTTATCCGTCGCGCGAGATCTTGGCTACGGTCGCCCAACGTCGCCGCCAGTGTTTCCTTCAACGGCATCGGTATCCATTGGCCTGACCTCCTCGTCAACCGATCGGCTCTCGTCGACGTCCCCGTCATCATTAACCACATGAACAGCTCTCGCTTCCGCCATGTATCGAACAAATCGGAAGGATTTGCCGGGCTCGTGTGCTTGCAATATATGGCAGTGAAGCATGTCATTTATGTATGTAAATGGCGATGCCCGCCATATCGATACCTTATCGGGATAGTTCTCAAGACTCGAATCCCACATATAGCAAGTAATGCCAGTCATATGATGGCTATACATAAAGTCCCTGACATGGATCCACTCGTCCGAGCCCACGTTTATGGGCTGACTCAAACTCCCGCGAATGCTGAAGCAAGCCCTGTTCGGGTTGCTCGGGATGAATACAAGACTACCAGTAAACACGTTAATGCCGGGTTGCGAGCGGCCTCTTTCGCGATCTTGCTGCGAGATGTAACTTTCGGTGAGAAGGTGCGCAGTGGAAGAGTTTAGGCGGTCGTGTATGTTGGCCACAGTGGTGACTGGGAGCGGCACGTGGGCAAGAACGTTCCGAATGTGCAGGACATCGTCCATGCCGTCGATGACGCTGCGCGATGAGCTTTGGCCGGTGGTGTCCGCAGCCAATCCTGAATTCAGCGAACAACGGAGATCGCGGAGCGCTATCATATCGCTTGATTGAGTCTCAAGCGTGCGTTTAAGAGCTGACAGGAAACTGCTGTCGTCTATTTCATATCTTTTCACCATTCGCCGGAGGCCTT
>JAEYTU010000226.1 GCA_023433825.1 Planctomycetota bacterium | reverse complement strand
GGACACCCGCTATCTCCCGGGCGGCGGAAGGTTGGACGATCCCGCGACCGCCTACGACAGCCGGAGGTGCGGCTACGTCGTCAGGAATGACCGGACCGGAGACACTGTCCGAGTCTCCGATCGGTCCGATTCCGCTGGGAGGGTCCCATGGGACTGACCGTGGCTTTGGGGCGCAGGGCGGGAGTTGCCATCCGAGTGCGCGGTGGGCTCGAGCTCGTCGCTTTCGCCGACTCGCAGGCCTTTCTTGCCGCCTGCGAGGCCGCGGGGGTGCTCGTACTGGGGGTCGAAGGTTTCCACCTCGAGGGTGATCACGTTCGTCCCGACATGGGTGCGATCGCGGACTTCTCGCAGGTCAGGGACTGCAAGGCGTCCGTGCTGGAGGCTCGAGCCTTCATCGAAGCCGTAGGCCGACCGAAGATGCTGTTCGACTTTGTGCTTTCCGAGCAGGAGATCGCCTGATTCGAAGCCGGACGCTCCGCCAAACGAGAGGCGCTCGAAGGTCCGGCCGCGATCGATGCCGCGCGTCTCGTGCAGCGACGCAGGCGCGTCGCGTCCCCGACGCCGCTCGCGAAACCGCAACTCGCCGCCTCGCACTCGAACGGATCGACGTCGACAGCGGAGAGCGCCGGCAGCGAACCCTCACCGTTGCCTGAGTGCGGCGTCGACGGCGCGGACCCTCGAGTCGGACCCTGCTCGGCGTAGCGTGTGGCGTGTGGCGTCCGCCGCTTCCTCGGTTCCGGCGCCGTGATCGCAAGAACGCGACCGGCCGCCGTCTGGAGTGGTGCCCCCGGAAGGACTCGAACCTTCGACCCGCTGATTAAGAGTCAGCTGCTCTACCAACTGAGCTACAAGGGCGCGCGCGCGTTTCACCCGCACACGAAGGGCGGGGAAGCTAGCGAGCGAGGATGGCACGCGCAAGCGTGACGGCGGCGGGCGGCGCACGAACTCTGACGAACTCACCCGAACTCGCCGAACGCGCGCGACCCCACGCGGCCCACCCTCGACCGCACACCGCGACCAACCCTCGCCGGTCCGACGCTCACTGCTAGAGTCCCGCGCCCTCGTGGCGATTCGAACGACGATCCTCGTGGTGGCGGCGCTCGCGGTCGTGATCGCGGCGGCGTTCCACCCGATCTGGCTGCAAGGCCACGGATTGATGGCGGCCTACGGCGCTCCGGGCGTCACGCGGCACGGGCCGGCGCAGCTCGACGAGGCGACGCCGGTCGGCGCGGACGTGCCGACGACCGATGCGGTCGCGGCGAACATCGACGAGCCGCTGGCCTTCGTCGCGCACCGCCAGATGGCCGCCGGCGAACTGCCACTCTGGAACCCGCACAACGGCCTCGGCGTGCCGCTGCTCGGCAACTGGCAGAGCGCGGTCTGGAACCCGCTTCGCGCCCTCGTCCAAGCGTTCCCCGACGCCCCGTTCGCGTTCGACGCGACCTACCTCTTGCGGCTGTGGGTCGCGGCGGTCGGCGCGTTCCTGCTCGCGCGGCGGCTCGGCGTCGCGCCGCTCGCGGCGGCCGCCGCCGGCGTCACGTTCGGGTTGACGGGCTACTTCGTCCGCTACCTGCAGATGCACCATCTGAACGGCGAGGTGTTCCTGCCGTGGCTGTGGCTGGCGGCCGACGCGCTGGCCCGCCACCCGACGCCGCGCGCGTGGCTCGGCTTCGCGGCCGTGACGTTCTGCGCGATCGTCGCCGGCAATCCGCAGGTCACGTTCGTCATTGCCGTCGCGACCGTCGCCTTCGCGCTGTGGCGGACCGCCACCGGTGCATGGCCGCGCCACGACGCACCCCGCATCGCGGGCCGGCTCGCGCTCGCCGCCGTTCCGCCGTTGCTGCTGTCGTCGGCCTACTGGCTCGCCGGCCTCGAATACGTCGCGAACTCCGTGCATCACCACGACGCGAAGTTCGGCGCCGACGCCTACACGCTGGCCGGGGCGCTCGGCTTCCTGGTGCCAGAGCCCTTCGCGATGCCGGCCGCGAAGCACGTCGTCGCGCCGTACTTCGGGCTCGTGCCGCTGTTCGTCGCAGCGCTCGGGATCGGCGTCGGGCTCGGCCGCAGCGTTTTCCTGTGGGCGCTGTTCGTCGTCACGGCGGGCAAGATCGCGGGCGTGCCGGGAATCGCGTGGCTCGGCGAGCTGCCGGGTTTCGCCGTCACGAAGAACTTCAAGTACCTGTACCCGGTCGCCGCGCTGGCGCTCGCGCTGCTGTGCGCCGGCGGCGTCGATGCGCTCGTGCGGCGCCGCGTGAACGCGCGCCACGTCGCGATCGCGCTGACCGTCGTCGTCGTCGTGACACTGCCGCTCGTCGGCGCCGGACTCCACGTCGCCAGCGCGGAGGAATGGATCGACTTCGCCGCGACGCTGCCGCTCGCACTCCGGCTCGCGTTCGTCGCCGCGATCACATGGGCGATCCTGCGGCCGCACCCGCGACTGCCGGCCGCCGCCGTCGCCGCCGCCGCGATCGCGCTCGAACTCGTCGTCTCGACCCCGGGCGCGTGGATGCCGCGGCACGAGCCGTTCGCGCGGCCGCCGTTCGTCGACTTCCTGAAGACGCGCGATCCGCGCGGCACGCGGACGTTCGGCGTGCTCGGGATGCTGACGCCGAATCAGAACGCCGTCTTCGGGATCGACGACGTGCGGCTGCACGACGGCGTGTTCCCGGCGCGGTTCGGTCCGTTCGTCCGGCGGTTCCTCGATCCGAACGTGCGCCGCTGGCCGGTGTTCACGGCCGACGATCTCGGCACGCTCCCGGCCGAGCAGCTGCGCGCCGGACAGCGCGTCGCGGCGCGGCTGCTGCACCAGGCGATCGCGCTCGACGTCGAGCCGTCGACGCTGGTCCAGTTCCACGAGCGCAAGCCGTCGCGCTATCTCGACCTGCTGAACGTTCGCTGGCTGATCCTGCCGAACGTCGAGTGGATGCAGATCCTCGCGCGCCAATGGTCGAAGGCCGAGCACGAGGTCGTGCACGAGGATCGCGACGCGCTGGTCGTCGAGCGCAAGCGTGCCCTGCCGCGCGCGTTCTTCCCGGCAACCGTCGAGTCGGTCGACGGCCTCGACACGGCGCTCGAACGCATGGATCGCGACGACTACGACCCGAAGGCCGTCGCCTACGTCGAAGCGCCGCTCGAGGCGACCGGTGCTGGGCCGTTCGTCGGGACGGCCGTCGTCAAGGCGCGTCCGCGCGCCGACACGCTCGTGCTGTCTGCGCAGGCGTCGACACCGGCGTGGCTCGTCGCGTCGATCTACCCGTATCCAGGTCTGCGCGCCGAGATCGACGGCAAGCCGGCCGAGGTCGTTCCGGCGAACGGGATGCTGAGCGCGATTCGCACGCCGCGCGGTCGGTTCGAGGTGCGCTTCGTCTACGAGCCGACCTACGGCACGAAGGCGACGTGGCTCGCGCTGCTCGGCGCCGGCGTGTTGCTGTTCGTCACGCTGCGCGCCGTTCGCGCGACCGCGCGAACCGACGATTGACGTCCGCGATCCGGCTCGGCATCATCCCGCGCCCTTCGGTGGCAACTGCCGCCGCGCGTGGTGGCCATAGCTCAGTTGGTTAGAGCACCAGATTGTGGATCTGGGGGTCGCCGGTTCAATTCCGGTTGGTCACCCCATTCGTTCCGTATCCGCGAGGCGTCTTGCACGCAGCGAGACGCCTCGCGGTGTTCGGGCCGCTCGCGCCGACGAGTCATCCGCCGTGAACGCCCCTGACGATCCGCTCGACATGAAGGCCGACTGGAACCGTCGCGCCGTCGAGAACGCCCGGTTCTACATCGCGACGACGCACTGGCAGTCGGAGGCCGAGTTCGACGCGAGCGGCGCGCGCGACGTCGCGCTGTTCTTCGAGGGGCTCGACCACGTGCTCGGGCCGTCGCGGGTCGCGCTCGACATCGGCTGCGGGATCGGGCGAATGGATCGCCACGTCGCGCCGCGCGTCGGGCGGCTGATCGGCGTCGACGTCGCCGGCGAGATGGTCGTGCGCGCGCGGCAGCGGTTGGCGGACCTTCGCAACGTCGAGTTCCTCGAATGCGATGGCCGCACGCTGCCGGTCGACGACGCGTCGGTCGACCTCGTGTTCTCGCACGTGACGTTCCAGCACATGCCGTTCGACGTGTTCGACGGCTACCTCGCGGAGGTCGCCCGCGTGCTGCGCGAAGGCGGGCACTTCGTGTTCCAGGTGCCGGAGGCGCTGGTCGACGCACCGCCGCAGCCGCCGCGCGGCAACACGTTCGACGTCCACTTCCATCGCGAGACCGAGATCCGCGAGAAGCTCGAACGCCTCGGCTTCACCTACGAAGCGTGCCGCCGTTTCCGGATCGAGACGCCGGAGATGGACCTCGACTTCCTGCGGATCTGCGCACGGCGGTGACGCGGCCGCAGCGGCAGCGGCCTCCGCCGCAGCCGCCGCGCATCACGAACCCCGCCGCGCCGCGACCTGCAGATGGCCGCCGAGCGCGAACCACTGCCGGCGGTCGTGGACGCGTTCCTCGGCCGCGACCAACGCCCGGAACGTCTCCGGCTGTGCGAGCCACGCCTCGGTCGAACGCTGCACGAGACAGGTCTTCGCGATCGTCGACGTCACGACGAAGCCGGCGCGCTGAAGCAGCGCATGCAGCTCGTCGACGTCGAACATCTTCATCGGAAAGCGCTCGTCCTCCCGATGCCCGCGCCAGCGCGTGCGCCCCGAACGCAGCAGTTCGAGCATCGCGTCCGGCTTCGCCTCGCTCTGCAGCGAGCGGACGCCGGCGACGCGGTGGTCGACCGACAGCACGGCGATCCCGTCGGGCCGCAGCACGCGGGCGAGTTCGGCCAGCGCCTTCTCCGGGTCCTCGCAGAACGACAGCGGATCGCCCTGTCCGGTCGCGAAGTCGATCGACGCGTCGGCGACCTCGGTCATCGCCTCCATCCCGGCCAGCACGAACTGCGACGAGAGCGAACTGCGCCGCGCGGCCTCCGCGGCGTCGCGCGCCTGCTCGAGCATCTTGACGCTGGGATCGAGGAAGACGACGTCGCAGCCGGCCTTCAGCAGCCGACAGCCGAAGTGCCCCGTCCCGCAGCCGATGTCGAGTGCCTGCAGCGGCCGCCGCTCCGGCAACTGCGCCTTCAAATGCCGCCACGAGATCTCGCGGTAGAAGCGCCAGTAGTCGCCCTGATACATCGCGTCGTAGCGCCCAGCGACGCGATCGTGGTAGCCGCGGTTGCCGCTCTTGACCATCCGCGCAGGTTACGCGCACTTGCGTCATCGCAGGACGAGGCCGATCGTCCCGCGCGTGACTCCGATCGCGAACGTCCCACCTGCCGAACGCCTCGCGCCGCGCGTCGTCCCGTTGTGGATGCTCGGCGGACTGTTGTCGACCGCTCTGCTCGGCGGGGGACTCTTCGCCGCCTACCTGTTCGTCGCGAACAGGCACGAGGCGTATGCGTCGAACGCGTTCGTCGCGTGGGTCGTCGTCACGTCGCTGCTGCTCGCCTTCGCGCTCGTCACGCCGACGCTGTCGTGGCTGCGTTGGCGGTTCGCCGTCAGCGACGAGCTGCTGGTCCTGTCGCACGGAATCCTGTTCCACGAGGAGAAGGCAATCCCGGTCTCGCGGATGCAGCACGTCGACCTGACGCGCGGGCCGATCGAGCGGCTGTTCGGACTCGCGACGCTGGTCGTCTTCACGGCCGGCAACGAGGGCTCGGCGTTTCGCGTGCCGGGGCTGCCGGTCGCGCGCGCGCAGGACATTCGCGATCAGATCCTCGCGACGCGAGGCGATGACGTCCTCTGACGCGGCGCCGGAGCCGGCCCCGGAACCGATGCCGACGCCGACGCCGACCGCGACGCCCGGCGTCGAGCCGATCGTCCTGGCGCGCGGGCATCTCGATCCGCTGGTCCTCGGACTGCGGTTCCTCGACGGACTCCGGGGGTCGATCCTGCCGGTGATCCTGGGCCTCGCAACCGGCGAGTACTGGCTGCTCGTCGCCGCCGGCGTGTTCTTCGTCCTGTCGATGCTGCACGCGCTGGTCCGCTACGTGACGTTCGAGTACCGGCTGACGACCGACGAGCTGATCACGCGCGAAGGGATCCTCGAACGCCGCGAGCGGCGGATCCCGCAGAACCGGATCCAAGACCTGAGCTTCGAGGCGACGCTGTTGCGGCGGATGCTCGGCCTCGTCGTCGTGTCGGTCGAGACTGCGTCAGGCCAAGGCGCCGAGGCGCGGCTCGACTCGTTGTCGCGACGCGACGGCGAACAATTGCGCGAGGCGTTGCTGGCCGTCCGAACGAGCCGCGACGGATCGACGTCGGGCACCGGGATGGACGTCGCGCACGCGGCGGTCCCCGTTCCTGCGCCGCCCGAGGAACTGCTGCTGTGGCGGGCCGGCGCCGGCGAGCTGTCGCTGCTCGGGCTTACCAACAACCGCGTCGGCGCGATCCTGATCGGTCTGTTCGCCGCCTACGAGCTCGCGAGCGAGGTCGGGTTCGCGCAGCAGGCGCAGGGACTCGTCGGCTCGATGATCGACCGCCTCGCGGCGATGCAATGGGTCGTCGCGACGGCGCTGGTCCTCGCGGCGTGCCTCGGCGCGCTGCTCGGTGGGTGGGCGCTGTCGGTTGCCGGCAGCTTCATGATGTTCCACGACTTCCGCCTGACGCTGCGCGCCGACGTGCTGCTGCGACGCTACGGACTCTTCACGACGCGCACGCAGGCCTTGCCGCGGAGGAAGGTCCAGCGCGTGCTGCTCGAACAGACGTGGCTGCGGCGCTGGCTCGGCCTCGTCGTGCTGCGCGCGGACTCCGCGGGCTCTGGCATGAACCCGCGCGAGGAAACTCGCGGCGGACTCGACATCGTCGCGCCGCTGGCGACCCGCGCCGTCGCCGAAGGTCTCGTCCCGTTCGTGTTGCCCGGCGTCGAACCGGCGCAACTCGTCTGGCAAGGCGTGTCGTCACGCGTCGTGCATCGCCACGCGGCGTTCTGGACCGTCGTCGGGATCGTCGCGGCCGGCGTCGCGGCGCCGTTCGTCGGTTGGTTGGCGGCGTTCGCCGTGCTGTGTCCGCTGTTCGGATTGGCGATCGGGATCCTGCTCTACCACAACCTCGCCTACGCCCGGATCGACGGACACGTCGCGATGCGGTTCGGACTGCTCGGCCGAACCCGCGCACTCGTGCCGCTGCGGAAGGTGCAGGCCGTCGCCGTGCGTGCCGGTCCGATCGACCGGCTGTTCGGGCTCGCGACGGTGACGGTCTACGTCGCCGGCGGCTCACCGACGCAGTTGTCGAACCTCGTCGCCGACGACGCGCGCGCACTCGCCTACGACCTCGCCCGTCACGCGGCGGCGTCGCGTTTCGTCTGGTGACGGTGCGCCGCCGTCACTTCGGCGCGGCGCGCGCGAACGCCGCGATCCGCTTCGCGATCTCGTTCGCACGCAGCGGCAGGCGGCCGATGCCGCCCTCGAGCCACAGCGTCTCGGCGTTCGGATGGCGTTCCGCCATCGCCTGCTGAGGCGCCTCCGGGAGCAGGCGTTCGCCGCGCAGTCCGACGAACAGCGTGCGCGCCGGCGCGGGTCGGTCGGTCGCAGCGTCGAGTTCCGTCTCGTGGTCGGCGAGCCACTTCGCGCCACTCTGCAGCTCGTCGGCCGGCAGCCGGAACAGGCTCGCACTGCGATCGGACGTCCACAGCGCGGCGCCAGCGCCGGCGCCGTGGAACAGCAGCGCGAGCGGCCAGCGGTCGCCGACGCTGCGCGCGAACGCGCCACCGGCGGCGACGCCGACGACGGCCAGCGGCCCGCGACATCCGGCGTGCGCGAGGAGCGGCGTCGCGAACTCCGGATCGGCCGCGAACGTGCGCGCCGCGGCGAGGTCGTCGACCAGCGTCGCATCGGCGTCGGCGCCGCCGTCGCCGACGATCGGCACGAGCAACGTCGCGACGCCGTGCGCGGCCAGCATCGCCGCCAGCGCCTTGTCGACGCGCTGCTGCGGATCGCCGGACGCGAACATCAGGACGGCCGGCGCGCCGGTCGCGTTCGTCGGTCGGTACAGGTGCACGGTCGGCCAACCGGCCGTCGCCGGGCGGTAGCGATCGACGACGAAGCGTGCGCTCGCCTGCGCCGTGTCGACGACGAACGCCATCCGGCGCTCGCCGCTGCGCAGCACGACGTCGCGCGGCGCGGCGCCGGTCGTCGCGGCTGCCGGCAGCACCGTCACGCGCGGCTCGGGCTCGCCGGCGAACCACGCCTTCAGGTCGTAGCGGACGAAGTCGCGGTTCTGCGCGCCGGCGAACGGCAGCTTGCGGTCGTCGGCGGCGTTCGCGAGCCACAGCAGCCGATCGGTCGCGCCCATGACGGCCTGGTGCAGACACCCGTGCCCCGGCGGGTACCGACGCAGCAGTTCGACGAACGCCGGTCCGTCGAGCTTGCCGTGACGCTCGGTCAGGAACGCCGTGATCGCCTCGTACAACTCGAACGACGACGCGCGGCTGACACGCGGGTCGTAGACGTCGCGCTGCGTCGCCGCGGTCGCCTTGCCGACGAAGTGATTCGTGCGGCGCACGGCGTCGACGAGGCGCGTGTGCGGCGGGATCGCCTCGGCGTCGTCGTCCGAACGCGAGACGAAGAACTGCGAACGCGTCGACTCGATGCACGCCGCGAGCCGTTCGTCGCCGCTGCCGATCACGTAGCAGTACCCGCACGTGCGCGGTCCGCGTTCGAACGTCGCGATCGCCGCGTCGAGCGACTTCGCCGCATGCAGCGCCTCGCGAACCAGGAAGATCATCGGGAAGCCGGTGAACGCCTCGTCGCGGCTGTCGCTGCCCTTCTCGCCGATCGAGATCCCGGCCGCGTTGATCCCGGTGACGCCGCCGACGAATCCGGCCCAAGCCGGCACCGCGTGCGCGATCCCGTCCTCGGGGATTCGGACGATCAGCACGGCGTGGTTCTGGATCCGATCGCCGACGCCGACGTCGAGCGCGTAGTCGAGACTTCGACTGTGGTAGAGCTTGCCGTCGATCGTCGCCGAGCCGGCCGCGGCCGCGCCGCTGCAATGGAACCGCTCGGGCATCGCGTGCAGCAGCGTGACCGTGTCGAGCGGCAGGCGAGCGCCGTCGGCGAGCCCGCGCATCTCTTCGTGGTAGCGCTTCGGCAGGTGCGGTGCGTACGCGTCGCGGATGGCCTTCAGTCCGGCCTCGTCGAGCCCGTTCCGCTCGGTCCACGCGAGCGCCTCGGTCAGCACGATCCGCGCTTCGGCCGCCAGCAGCCGCCCGTGCTGAACGCCCATCTCGTACGGCGTGCCCCGCAGCACGAGGATCCGGTGCTCACCGGCGCGGTACAGCGCGCCGCCGTCGTGCGTCGCGACACGTTCGACCGGGAGCGTCGTGGTCGTGGATTGCGCGGCGGCGGCCAGCGCCGCGACGGCCACGCAGAGGACGGAATGGAGGAAGGACGAACGGTTCAAGGGCAATCCTTTGCGCAGGGAACGGCGGCGAAGCGTTCGGATCGGCCCGGCCGCACTGGCCGTTCGGCGTTCGCCGTCGACGACCGGCGCGGTGCATCAGGAGGCGAGAACGTTTCGCGATCGGCTGCTAGCATGCCGCCCTTTTCGCCCCCGGAACCTGCCGGGCTGACGAATCGCACATGACCGCCGTGAACGATCTCCCCGTCCGTCCCCGCTCCGTCCTTCGCAACCCGAGTTTCGAAGAGCTCCGCGCGCTGACCGCGAAGATGCCGAACGCCCGCAAGACGGAGTTCGACAACTACAACGTGGAGACGCGGGTGCTGTCGCGGAGCAAGGCTTCGACGTTCGTCGTGACCGACGACAAGACGAAGCACTCCGATCAGACGATCTCGGTCGCCGACGGGAAGAAGTGGGCCGACATCCAGGACAAGTACATCGAGGGCCAGGACATGCTGGTCATCGACGGCTACATCGGCAACGACCCGAAGTACCGCGTGCCGGCGCGCCTGATCATCGAGAAGAGCAACGCGAACATCGCGGCGATGCAGAAGGCGCTGTACTTCGATCCGGCGCCGGCCGAGGCGACGACGTTCAAGCCGAAGCTGCAGGTCATCTACACGCCGAACCTGAAGGCCGAAGGCTTCCCGAACGACCGGCTGATCGCCGTCTACCTGGAGACCGGCATCACGCGCGTGTTCTTCAGTGACTACTTCGGCGAGAGCAAGAAGGGCGGCCTGCGGATGTGGAACAAGCTGATCCACGACCAGGGTGGCCTCGCGATGCACGCCGGCGCCAAGATCGTCCCGGTCGGCAACGGCAAGGAGCGGACGATGCTGATCGTCGGCCTGTCGGGCACCGGCAAGACGACGACGACGTTCACGCGGCAGAACAACTCGATGCCGGTCCAGGACGACTTCGTCGCGTGGATGCCAGACGGCCGCGTCGTCGCGACCGAGAACGGCTGCTTCGCGAAGACCTATGGGCTCGATCCGAAGTTCGAACCGGCGATCTACAACGCCGTCGTCCAGCGCGATGCCTACCTCGAGAACGTCTACCAGGACGCGAACGGCAAGGTCGACTTCTTCAACGAGAGCTACACGCAGAACGGCCGCGCCGTCTTCCGCATGTCCGCCGTCGACGGCGCCGCGGACGCGAGCCGGATCCAACGCGCCGACATCCTGCTGATCCTGAACCGCAACGAGAACCTGATCCCGGCCGTCGCGCGGCTCAGCAAGGAACAGGCGGGCGCGTTCTTCATGCTCGGCGAGACGAAGGGCACCGCCGCCGGCGGCGCCGAGGAGGCGGGCAAGTTCCTCCGCGTCCCGGGCACGAACCCGTTCTTCCCGTTGCTGCACGCGATGCAGGGCAATCGCCTCGTCGAGTTGCTGCAGAAGAATCCGATGGAGGTCTACCTGCTGAACACCGGCCGCGTCGGCGGCGACGAGAAGCAGGCCGGCAGCAAGAAGGTCAAGATCCCGCACAGCTCCGCCGTCGTGAAGGCGATCGCGGAAGGCACGATCCGTTGGACCAAGGACGCCGACTTCGGCTACGAGGTCGCGACGCACGTCCCGGAGTTCCCGGAAGCCGACATGGATCTGCTGCAGCCGCGGATGCTCTACGAGAGCCAGAATCGGATGGCCGAGTACCGGCAGCTCGTCGCGAAGATCAAAGAGGACCGCATCACGTACATGGCGCGGTGGCCGGGGCTGCTGCCGGAGATCAGCGCGGCCGTGAAGTGAGCGCGGCCGCCACGTGAGCGCGACGTGACGTCGCGGCGTCGAGCGAGTCGTCCGTGACGCGGTGAGGGAATCTTCCGGCGGTGTTCCGTAGCCGCGCGCTCGTTCGATCACCCCTGACCGAGGATCCCTGATGACCAATCTCGCTCCGCATGTCGTCTCCGTCGCCGTGGCCGTCGGCGTCTCCGCTGTCATGTTCTCGCTCTGGCCGCGCGAGGCGCCGGGCACGTCGACGACATCGGCGACGCACGACGCCGTCGAGTCGCTGACCCGCGAGCACAAGGCGCTCGGCGAAGCCGTCCAGCAACTGACCGAACGCGTTCGCCAGTTGGCCGACGCCACGGAGCGTCGTCCGGTGCACGTCGACGTCCCGGTCGCAGCGGCGATGCAGGCGACCGAACGCGGGAATGCGCGGAACCCCGGCGAGGCCGTCGAGGCCGTGGCCGCCGACGCCGCGACGGAACTCTCGGTCGAGGCGACGTTCGAAGCGCTGTCGAAGCCGGGGCTCAGCGACGCGGCGGTCAGCGCGCACTGGTCGCGAATGAAGGCCGCCGGACGCATGGACGAACTGCTCGCGCGGTTCGAACGGTTCGCGAAGGAGAACCCGACCAACGCCGACGCGCAGGCGCAGTACGGGATCGCGCTGTTGCAGCGGTTGTTCCACTCGAATCCGGGACCCGAGCAGGCGACTTACGGAATGAAGGCCGACCGCGCGTTTCTCGAAGCGTTGAAGGTCAACCCCGAGCACTACGACGCGCGGATGGCGCGCGCGACGTCGCTGTCGTTCTGGCCGGACATCACCGGCAAGAAGCCGGAGGCGATCCGCGAGTTCGAGACGCTGATCGCGCAGCAGGATCGCAAGGGCTGGCATCCGCCCGAGCACGTCCAGGCCTACATCTTCCTCGGCAACCTGTACGAGCAGACCGGGAAGGCCGACGAGGCGCGGAAGCTCCGCGAACGCGGCGCGCAGCTCTATCCGGACAACGCCGAGCTGCGCGAGCGCCTGCGCCAACGGTGAACGCCGCGGAGCGCCGCGGCGTCGACCGCGTCGCTCACCGCGTGCCCGGTTCGCAGTAGCACGACGACTTCGGTTGCACTTCGGCGCGGCGCCATGCCGCCGAGAGCGCGGTCACGAACGGCTCGGCGTCGGCCTCGCGCCCTTGCGCGCGCAGCGCCTCGCGCATGCCGATCAACGACCAGCCGTTGTCCTTGTGCTTCGCGAGATCCTCGCGATAGACGGCCTCCGCCTCGCTGGCGCGACCGGCGGCCATCAGCAGGGCACCGAGCGCGTGCCGCACCGGCTGCATCCAGCCCGGCGGCTCGTCGTAGACCAGTTCGTCCTCCATTCGGACGCCCTCGCGGAGCGCTGCGAACGCCTCGTCGAATCGCCGTTCGCGGAACGCCAGTTCCCCTTCGAGCATCTTGCGCGAGATCTTCAGCACGACGGACGCCGGATTGTTGCCGACGGTCCAGTCGGCCGGCACGTCGGCGCAGGCCGCGTCGAACAGCGCGATGGACGCCCGCGCGGCGTCGACGCGACCCAGCGCTGCGGCCGCGATGCCGCGTGCGTAGTGGTGCATCGCGACGCTCATCTTGCGGAACGCCGGCGGCGCCGGTTCGCGCAGGATCTCCTCCCACTTGCCGAATCGGATCATGACGTGCAACGGCGTCGCCATCAGGCCGTCGGCGAGGTGCGTGTAGTTGCGCAGGAACTCCGGCGGAACGTCGCGCTCCAGATCGCGCGCCGCATTCATCGCCGTCTCGAACCGCCCTTCCAT
>JAEYTU010000220.1 GCA_023433825.1 Planctomycetota bacterium | reverse complement strand
CTCGTCGAACCGCAGACGCAAGACGACGTCGCCGCCGTCGTGCGCGTCTGCCGCGAGCTGAACGTCCCGCTCCACGTGCTCGGCGGTGGCAGCAATCTCGTGATCGCCGACGCCGGCGTTCGCGGCGTCGTGCTGTCGCTCGGCGCGCTGCAGCGACTCGTCCGCGACGGACACCGCGTGTCGGCGGAAGCCGGCGTGACGATGCCGGCGCTGATCCGCGGCACGCGGCAAGCCGGACTCGCCGGGTTGGAGCTGCTGATCGGGATCCCGTGCGTCGTCGGTGGGGCCGTCGCGATGAACGCCGGTACGCGCGACGGCGAGACGTTCGACCGCCTCGTCGACCTGACCGTCGTCGAGCCCGACGGCGAACTGCGAACGCTGACCCGTGCCGAATGCGCGCCGCGCTACCGCGACGGCGGACTCGACGGACGCATTGCGCTGCGTGCGACGTTCGAACTGACGCCCGACGATCCGCAGGCGATCTACGTGCGGATGGAGGCGTCGCTGAAGCGGCGCAACGCGACGCAGCCGGTCACCGAGCGCAGCGTCGGCTGCGTGTTCGTCAATCCACCGGGCGATGCCGCCGGGCGGTTGATCGAGGCCGCCGGTCTGAAGCTGCGCCGCCGCGGCGGCGTGTCGGTCAGCGGCAAGCACGCGAACTACTTCGTCAACGACGGCACCGGAACGTGCCAGGACTTCCTCGACCTCGTCGCCGACGTGCGCGCAGCCGTGCAGGCGAAGGCCGGCGTCGAACTGGCGCTGGAGTGCAAGTTCTGGGGGTTGTGACGTAGCGGCGGCGAAAGTCGCGCGAGGGCGGGAAGGCGCAGCTACGTTCGCCCACCCGATTGGAGTCGCCTGATGACCTCTCGCCGTTCGCTGTCGTCGTTCGCTTCCCTCGCGTTCACCGCCGTCGCCGTCGCCGTCGCACCGCTCGCGGCCCAAGGCACGGCGACACCGTTCGGCGCCGCGTGCCCGACGCCGACCCTGCGCGCGTTCGGCTTCGCGCCGAACCCCGGCGCCGGGCACTTGGCACTGCACGAGACCGGCATCGTCGCCGGCGCGACGCCGGTCGCCGCGTTCGGCGTCTCGCGTTCGCTGTGGGGGCCGATCCCGTTGCCGATCGATCTTGGCCCGAGCGGGCTGCCCGGATGCAGCGTCCACTGCGACTGGACGATCCCGATCGTCGCGTCGACGTTCGCGGGCGGCGTCGCCGAAGTGTTCGTGCCGGTGCCGGCGAACGGCTCGCTGACCGGCGCGCGGCTGTTCGCGCAGTGGGCCAACCTGTCGGACCCGCGCGTGCATCCGACGATCGCCGTCACGACGTCGAACGGCGTCGAGTTCACGCTTGGCGCCGTCGTCGGGCTGCCGGGGTTCACGGTCACCGGCGACCCGACCGCGCCGAACGGCGCGCGCTGGACCTACCAGTCGACCGACGGCGGCGTCGTCTACGACCTGACGGGCGTGCTGTTCGTCCCGCCGGGACCGCCGCTCGGCGGACGCGCGCACCACCCGGCCGTGATCCTGAACCATGGCAACGGCGGCAGCGCGAACGGCTACTCGGCAGGGATCGCTCGGACGATGGTCGGGTGGGGTCTCGTCTGCATCGCCGCCAACCTGACGCACGCCGGCAACGCGCCGCTCGGCTCACCCGGCCTCGCGACCGAACGCGGCGCCAGCCACGCGAACGCGCTGCGGATCCGCAAGTGTCGTGACCTTCTGCAAGCGCTCGGCAACGTCGATCTCCGCCGCGTCGCCGTGCACGGCAACAGCATGGGCGGCTTCGCGACCGGCGCCGTGATCGGGACGTTCCCCGGCGACTTCCTCGTCGCGTCGCAGACGAGCGGCGGAATGAGCGATCAATCCGGTTCGTTCGCGACGACGCGCGCGCAGGCGCAGGCGATCCGGATCCCGTTCCAACTGCATCACGGCGACGCCGACACGGTCGTCCCGCTCGCGCTTGCCCAGCTGCTCGCCGGTGTGCTGGCGGCGAACGCGACCGTGCACGAACTGCGCGTGTATCCGGGGTTCACGCACGCGCAGATGAGCACCGACGCCGGAATGCTCGCGGCCGTGCGCGCGTGGTATGCGGCGCACGGGTTGTTGTGACGTGAGGGTGCCCCTCAGCGCCGGTACGCCGCGCGCTGCACTTCGCCGCGCAGATACGCCTCGACGACGCGCGCCAACCCGTCGAGGTTGACGCGGTGCAGCACCGGGTCGTAGGTCGGCTTGAAGCGGTAGTTCGGCAGCAGACCCATGAAGTCGACGACGACCTCGATCTGCTGCGGCGCCTGCGCGGCGCTCGCCGCGGCTTCCGCGGCCTCGGCGTCGCGCGCGGCGGCGGCTTCGGCGGCCTGCCACTGGCGGCGCTTCGTGTTCGCCTCGGCGAGACGTTCGCGGTTGTTCTGCTCGCGCTCCTCGAGCACCTCGACGGTCAGGTCGGTCTTGACGATCTCGACGACCGACGCCTTCGGCACGACGACCTCGCCGCCCTCGACGCGGATCACGTAGTTGCCGTTCTCCTCGCGCAGCAGCACGCCTTCGAGCGCGGCACCGGCGTTGCCCTGCGTCTTCTCGGCTTCGGTCTTCGCGCGGAAGTGGAACTCGTCGGCGGAAAGGCTCGGGGCAAGCGCGCCGAGCACGAACGTCGTCATCAGTGAGGTGCGGAGCATCGCACGAGTCTACGAAGCGCGTTCGATCGGTCAGGCCCCCGGCGACGGCGCGATGCCATCGAACGCGCGCGACGTCAGCCGTCGATGCGCATCACTGGCGCGCCCGGCAACGCCG
>JAEYTU010000126.1 GCA_023433825.1 Planctomycetota bacterium | reverse complement strand
GTTCAGTGCGCCGGTGAACCCCGGCTCGTCCGGCGGACCGCTGCTGAACCTGCACGGCGAAGTCGTCGGCGTGACGACGCGGATGCATGCGTCCGGGCAGGGGATCTCGTTCGCCGTTCCGACGAAGACGCTGAAGTGGGTCTTGTCGTCGATGGACCGCAACGCGGGCGTCGTCGCGCGGGGGTTCCTCGGGATCCGGTTCCAGCCGATGCCTCGCGCCGCCGACGGCAGCGAGTCGGCCGGCGCGATCGTCATGGACGTGCAGGTCGACAAGCCGGCGCACCGCGCGGGCCTTCGCGAGGGCGACGTCATCGTGACGTTCGACGGCCGGCCGGTCGTCAGCGCGTACGACCTGCACGACTGGATCACGCAGTCGACGCCCGGCTCGCGTGTGCAGATCCGCTACCGACGCAACGGCGTCGTCGCGCCGGGGTGCGAGGTCGAACTGGGCGGCCTCCCGTTCGGCACGAGTGCGAAGTCCGACGTCGCCGCGACGCCGGCACGGCACGGTTGAGCGCGATGGCCGCCGTCCCGGAGCCGACGACGACCGCCGACGGATTCGCACCGTTGCCGGGACTCGTCGACTTCGCGGCGTCCGGGCTGCTGCACTGGCTCGGCAACTCGCTGTTCGCGATCCAAGGACACGCGCAGATGCTCGGTCTCGACCCGGCGCCACGTGCGCGCGGCGTGCAGGAGGTGTTGAAGGGCGCGCGCCAGGCGCAGTCCGCACTCGACGTGTTCCGCTGGCTCGTCGCCGATCGTCGCTCGACGCAACCGATCCAGATCGGCGTCCTGCTGCCGCGGCTCTGCGAAGGGATCCGGATCCCGCTCCGCGCGCGGGGCATCGGACTCGACCACCTGCACACGTCGAACGAGACCCCACGCCACGTCTGCGGCGTCGTCGCGACGCAGGCGATCGTCGGCGTCGTTCGCACGCTCGTCGGGCGACTCCCGGCCGGCTACGAGGGCCGGCTGGTGCTCGACCTGACGCGACAGACCCCGAACGTCGAACTGGCGCTCCGGCTGGTCCCCGCCGGCGCGATGCTGCCGTTCCGCGTCGCGATTCCGGAGATCGCGGCGGCCGCCAACGACTCGGTCCGTGGCCTGGACGTCGCCGTCGCCGGAGATCACGTCGGACAACGCCTGACGCTGACGCTCCCGCCGGTGAACGTGTCCGGATGACGTCGACCGTCGAGGACCGCGTGCGCGCCGTGCTGGACGAGCTTCGGCCGTACTTCCATTCCGACGGGGGCGATGTCGAACTCGTCGACGTCGATCTGCCGCGGGGGATCGTTCGCGTCGTGCTGATCGGCGCGTGTCGCGGCTGCCCGTCGTCGACGGCGACGTTGCAGCACGGGGTCCTGATCCGCTTGCAGGAAGCGGTGCCCGAGATCGTCGAGGTCGTCGCCGTCAGCAGCGCGGCGGCGGCGTCGAGCACTTCACGACTCGTTCACCAACCCTTCACGAGTGGAGCTAACGTTCCGCGTCCGTGAAACGAGAGAAGATCCTCGTCGTCGAGGACGAGAACGACATCCTCGAAGTCATCCAATACAACCTCGCTCGCGAGGGCTACAAAGTCACCTGCACGAGGGACGGCGATCAGGGGCTCACCCGGATCAAACGCGACGCACCCGACCTCGTCATCCTCGACCTGATGCTCCCTGGTCTCGACGGCATCGAAGTCTGCCGCCGGATCAAGCAGGACCCGATCACCAACGGGATCCCGGTCATCATGGTCACGGCGAAGAGCGAGGAGAGCGACGTGATCCTCGGCCTCGGCGTCGGCGCCGACGACTACCTGACGAAGCCGTTCAGCCCGAAGGAACTCGTCGCGCGGGTCAAGACGGTGTTGCGCCGCGGACCGTTGAAGGAAGAACGCGCGGTCGGCGAACGGGTCGTCCGCGGAGAACTCGTGATCGACGTCGGTCGCCACGAGGTCCTGCTCGACGGGCAGCCGGTCGTGCTGACGCCGACCGAGCTGCGGCTGCTGCACTTCCTCGCGTCGCATCCGGGGCGCGTGTTCAACCGCAGCCACCTGCTGAGCCGCGTCATCGGCGAGGACGCGATCGTCACCGACCGCAACATCGACGTGCACGTGCGGGCCGTGCGCAGCAAGCTCGGCGAACGTCGCGAGTTCATCGAGACCGTGCGCGGGGTCGGGTACCGCTTCCGCGACGGAGCCGCCTGACCGCCCGATCGAAGTCCGTGCGCCGCGGCCGGCCGCGGGGGCACGACTAGGATCTCACGGATGCTTCGCTCGCGATTCCTCTGGAAGCTCTGCGCCGGCTACGTCGTCGTGATCCTCGTGACGTCGCTGTCGATCGGCTTCCTCGGCTCGCGCGAAGTCGAGACGACGCACCAACGCGAAGTCGAGTCCCGCCTCGCGATCCGCGCGACGGCGCTCGAATCGATGCTGACGCAGGCCCGCGCTGCCGATCCGCGCCACGACTTGCAGGCGTTCGCGCGGCGGCACGGCCCTTCGCTCGGCGCGCGGATCACGTTGATCGCAGCCGATGGCCGCGTCGTCGGCGACTCGCAGGGCGATCCGCGGACGATGGACGATCACGCCGGCCGGCCCGAGATCGTGCAGGCGCGCACGAGCGGCAAGGACGCCTACGTTCGCCGTCGCAGCGTGACGACCGGCCTCGAGACCGCGTACCTCGCGCGACTGCTCCCAGAGGCCGCGACCGGGGTCCGCTACTTGCGCGTCGCCGAACCGGACACGCCGGCGCACGACCGTCAGCGCGCCTTCGGCCGCGCCCTGTGGATCGGCTCGGGCGCGGCGATCGTCGTCGCCTGCGTGCTCGGGCTCCTGTTCGCGCGGCAGGTGACCGGACCGCTGCGTTCGATGACTCAGGTCGCCGAGGCGATGGCCGCCGGTGACTACCAACGCCGCGTCCGCGCGCCGCAGGAGGA
>JAEYTU010000026.1 GCA_023433825.1 Planctomycetota bacterium | reverse complement strand
GGGCTACCACATGCAGGAGGCGGGTGCGACGGCGGATCTCGAACTCGCCTACACGCTCGCCGATGGACTGGAGTACCTGCGCACCGGCATCGCCGCCGGTTTGACGGTCGACGAGTTCGCGCCGCGGATCTCGTTCTTCTTCGGCATCGGCATGGACGTGTTCGTCGAGGTCGCCAAGCTGCGCGCCGCGCGGCTGCTGTGGTCGCGCATCGTCGCGCAGTTCGAGCCGAAGGATCCGCGTTCGCTGGTCCTCCGCACGCACTGTCAGACGTCGGGCTGGTCGTTGACCGCTCAGGAGCCGTTCAACAACGTCACGCGGACATGCCTGGAGGCATTGGCCGCGGTGCTCGGCGGAACGCAGTCGCTGCACACGAACGCGCTCGACGAAGCCATCGCGCTGCCGACCGATGCGTCGGCCCGCGTCGCCCGCGCGACGCAGTTGATCCTGCAGGAGGAGACCGACCTGTGTCGGACGATCGATCCGTGTGGCGGGTCGTACTTCGTCGAATCGTTGACCTCAGCGCTCGCCGAGCGCGCGTGGCAAGCGATCCAGGAGATCGAAGCGCAGGGCGGGATGGCGCGGGCGATCGAGACCGGACTTCCGAAGCTGCGAATCGAGGCCGCGGCAGCGGCGCGACAAGCGCGCATCGACAGCGGGCGCGACGTGATCGTCGGCGTCAACCGGTTCCGCGAGTCGAGCGGTGACGACGCCATCGACGTTCTCGCGGTGGACGATCGCAAGGTCCGCGACTCCCAACTCGCACGACTCGCGAAGCTGAAGGCCGCGCGTGACGGAGAACGCGTTCGCACGTGCCTCGCCGCGCTGCGCGACGGCGCGAAAGGCGACGGCAACCTGCTCGCGCTGACGATCGAGGCCATGCGCGCGGGCGCGACCGTGGGCGAGGCTTCGCTGGCGCTCGAAGAGGTGTTCGGCCGATACCGGGCCGAGGTGCGGACATTGACCGGCGTCTATGCCGACGCTGCGGGGGACATGACCGAGATCGACGAAGTGCGCCGCATGACGCGGCAGTTCGAGGAACGGCACGGGCGCCGGCCGCGGATCCTCGTCGCCAAGATGGGGCAGGACGGCCACGACCGCGGCGCGAAGGTCGTCGCCACGGCGTTCGCGGATCTCGGGTTCGACGTCGACGTCGGGCCGCTGTTCCAGACCCCGGACGAAGTCGCACGGCAAGCGCTGGAGAACGACGTTCACGTGGTCGGCGTGTCGACGCTCGCTGCCGGACACCGAACGCTCGTCCCGGCACTCGTCGCGGCGCTCGCCTCGCTGCAACGCAGCGACGTCCTCGTCGTCGCTGGCGGTGTCATTCCCGAGAAAGACGTTCCCGCATTGCGCGCCGCCGGCTGCGCGGCGGTGTTCGGGCCGGGAACCGTGATTCCAAAGGCTGCCGCCGATCTGCTGCGGCTGCTCGACCCGGCGAGCTGACGCGCGGTCACTTGTATTCGATCAACGTCGCGACGCGGCGCGCGCGTCGATCGCGCGCGTACTTCGTGATGCCGCGCAGTTCGGCCCACTTGGCGACGACGCACGCGACTCCGTAGCGCAGCCGCATCCCGAAGGTCTCGCCAGCGCGGCGGCGGCGCACCGCGATCCGCAGCGCGAGAGCGACGTACACCAACGGCGCGCACGCCGCCGCCGCCACGATCACCGGTTGTGCGAAGAGGAGCCCGTTCACCGCCGTGACGAGCGCGACGGACGGGACGGCGGCTGCGTAGACGACCGCGCTTCGGACACTGCGACGCCCGTACTCGTAGTCGTTCGGATGACGCACGAGCACGTCGATCGCCGCGTGGCCGGCGCGGACGTTCCGCGTCCACCACTGACGAAAGCGAGTCATCGCCGCGTCGTGCAGCGTCATCGGGAGATCGAGTCGAACGATCCGATGCCCGGCGCGACGGATCCGGACACAGAGTTCCGGCTCCTCGCCGGCGATCAGCGTCGGATCGAACCCACCGACCGAACGGAAGACATGGAGCCGCATCAGCGAGTCGCCGCCGCACGCCGTCGCGTCGCCGATCGGTGTGTCCCACTCCATGTCGCACAGTCGGTTCCACGTCGTCGCATCCGGGAAGCGCTCGCGGCGGCGGCCGCAGACGACGGCGACGTCGGGTTGCTGCGCGAGGGCCGCGACGCCGCGATCGATCCACGCCGCGTCGACCTCGCAGTCGCCGTCGACGAACTGCACGAACTCCAGGCGCGGATCGAGGGTGAGCAAGCGCTCGACGCCGCTGTTGCGCGCACGCGCGGCCGTGAACGGGACCGTCGTGTCGAGTTCGACGACCTCGACACCGCGCGCACGCGCGGAAGCGACGCTGCCGTCACCGGATCCGGAGTCGACATAGACGACGCGGCGACCGTCGCCGACGACCGACGCCAAGCATCGCAACAGCCGTTCGCCCTCGTTCCGTCCGATGACGACGATGCCGATCCTGCGGGTCACGGCCCGAAGATGCCGGAACGCGCGAACGAGGTCCACACCACGACTGCCGAGAACACTCGCACGCCTTGGTATCCTGCCGACGCCCTCATGACGCAGCCTTCGCCTTACTTGCCGGATCCGTCGTTCCTCGCCGCGGCGATTCGGGCCGGCGACCGCGGCGCACTCTCGCGCGCGATCACGCTCGTCGAGAGCACTCGAAGCGAACACGAACGTCAGGCGGCAGATCTACTGCAACTGCTCCTCCCCGACACCGGCCGCTCGCAACGCGTCGGCATCACCGGTGCGCCCGGCGCCGGCAAGAGCACGTTCCTCGACGCGCTCGGCGTCGACTTGATCGCGCGCGGCCATCGCGTTGCGGTGCTCGCCGTCGACCCGAGCAGTCGTGTGACCGGCGGCAGCATCCTCGGCGACAAGACGCGGATGGAGCGACTCGGGCGCGAGGCGAATGCGTTCATCCGTCCCTCGCCCGGGGGTGGGACGTTGGGCGGGATCGCGCGCCGCACGCGGGAGTCGATGCTGCTGTGCGAGGCCGCCGGCTTCGACGTCGTCCTCGTCGAGACGATCGGCGTCGGTCAGAGCGAGATCGCCGTCTCCGACATGGTCGACTGCGTCGTGCTGCTGCTGCTCGCCGGCGCCGGTGACGAGTTGCAGGGGATCAAGCGCGGGATCATGGAAGTGGCCGACGTCGTCGTCGTGCACAAGGCCGACGGCGACGACAAGCCGCGCGCCGCGAAGGCGCGCTCCGAGTACGAGCACGCGCTGATGTTGCTGCGGCCCCCCGTCGACGGCTGGCATCCGCCGGTCCTGACGTGTTCGTCGCGCACCGGCGACGGCGTGCACGAGGTCTGGTCCGAGGTCCAGCGACTGCGCGACGTCCGCAGTGACAAGGGCCGCATCGCCCTGCGGAGTCGTCAGGCGGTCCGGTGGTTCGAGTCCGCCGTCGAAGAACGGCTGTCGACGAACTTCCTCGAACAGGCGAAGGTCCGCGCGACGCTGCCGCGACTGTCCGAGGCCGTGGCGTCAGGCCGGATGCACCCGACGGCGGCCGCGCTCGAACTGTTGCGCGTCGGCGGCGTGCTCCGCAGCTGAGGTCACCGCGGCGCGCGTTCGCCGCCCGCGCCATCGCGTGTGCCGCGTGCGGGAGCGGCGGTCGGCACGTGCGGTTTCCGCGGCAGCAGTTCGTCGCGTTGCGCCGCGTGCCATGCGAACGCCGCCATGATCGTCGCGGCTTGCTTCAGGTCCTCGGCCGAGCCGTGGTCGAAGACGTCCATGTTCGAGTGGTGCGTGCGGGTGCCGTAGGCGACCGGATCCTGCAGGAACTGGAAGCCCGGCAAGCCGACGCTGTCGAACGGGATGTGGTCGGTGCTGCCGGTGTCGTTCAGCGTCAACGTCGACGCGCCGAGGTCGTGGAACGGCCGCAACCACGCTCGGAAGATCGGCGCGCACGCCTCGTTCTGCTGCAAGTACACGCCGCGGATCCGGCCGGTGCCGTTGTCGAGGTTGAAGTAACCGGACAACTTCGCGTGCGCCGGCGTGCGCTCGCCGTCCGGCGTCCCGAAGTGTTGCGTGACGTAGGCGCGCGAGCCGAGCAGCCCCTGCTCTTCGCCGCTCCACAGCGCGACGCGGATCGTCCGCCGCGGCGACGTGCCGGTCTCGGCGATCACGGCGCGCAGCAGTCGCGCGGCTTCGATGACGACCGAACTCCCGACGCCGTTGTCGGTGCAACCGGTGCCGGCGTGCCACGAGTCGAGGTGCGCACCGATCATGACGACCTGGTCGCCGATCTCAGGGTCCACGCCGGGGATGTCGGCGACGACGTTGTAGTCGTGCAGGTCGTCCTCGAAGTACGTCGTCCGAAGCTCGACGGCGACACGGACCGGGATGCCGCGCTCGATCAACCGACAGATCCGGTTGTAGTGCTCGACCGCGAACGTGAACTGCGGGATCACGACGCTGCCGGGTTCGCGCGCGTTCACGCGGACACCCGGACGCGGCGAGACGGCCTGCGCGCCTTGCACGAAGACAGTGCCGTAGTCGCCCTTCGCGGCGCGATCGACGATCGCCAGCGGTCGCTTCTCCCCGAGCACGCGCATCATCGCTTCCCGGCGTTGGAAGCCGGCGCGGAAGTCGCTCGCCGCCGCCGCTGCCGTTCGATCGCGCGGGAGACCCTCGGCGACGCGTTGGTCGGCGAGGGCCGTCAGGTCGTCGCCGTTCAGCCGACGCGCGGCCGCCTCGAACGGCTCGACGACGGTGCGGGGGTCCTCCAGGAACACGATCTTGTCGGTCAGGTCCATCGCCCGGAGAGCGTCGGCGTCGTGTCGCGTCGCGAGGACGACCTCGGCTTCGACGCGTCCGTCGATCGAAGGCGACCACGCTTTCGGATACGCGAGCAC
>JAEYTU010000642.1 GCA_023433825.1 Planctomycetota bacterium | reverse complement strand
TGCGAACGGCGACCGACGTCGAAGCGCGGCTGCGCGAGATCGGCGGCGTCGTGCAGACCGACGCCGACGGCATCGCGCGGTGGCCGTGGCGCGCGGTCGACGGCGAATGGTGGCGCGCGGCGGTCCGTGTCGGCGACGACTACGGCGAAGTGTGGATCGGCACGAAGGCCGACCCGTCGGAGGTGCACGAGCTGCGACTGCAGCGCGACCGATCGGTCCGCGTCCGCGTCGTCGACGCGCGCGGTCGCCCGGCGTCCGGGGTGGCGATGCGCGCGGATCATCGCACCGAGGGTCGCGACGCTCCGGTGCGGCGTTCCGTTGGCACGACCGACGGCGAGGGCCGACTCACGGTCCGGCACCTCCAGCTGTGGACGGATCGCGTCGCACCGATCGGCGGCTCGCGATACTTCGTGCTCCGCGTCGACCTGCCGGCGATCGACGTCGCGCAGTCGATCGACGCGGACGCATCGTCGAACGACGAGATCCTGCTGACACTGCCGCCGAGCGGCAGCGTCGAAGTGGACCTTCGCGACGCGAGCGGCGCCGCGCCGAGTCCGGGGACGGTCGTCGCGCTGAGGCCGGACGATGACGGGAGCGACGCGGCCGCTGCGGTGTGGAATGCGCGATCGGACCTCGACGGCCGCGCCGCATTCCCGTTCGTCGGGCTCGGCCGAACGTTTCGCATCGTCGGGCTCGACGGCCACGTCGAACGGTTTCGGCTGGCGGACGACGCGGTGTCGTTCGTCGGTCCGCGGGCGGGGGGCGAGGTCGTTCGCGTCGAGCTGCGCCCGCGGGTCGTTCTGATCGGGCAACTACGCGCTGCTGACGGCGCGCCGGCGGCCGGCGTTCGCGTCCTCGTGCTCGACCGGCGCATTCCGCTCGCGCTGACGCCGGTGGAGACCGACGCCGAGGGGCGATTCGTCGTTGCCGTGAACATTGCACGAGCTCGGCGAGTCACGTCGCTTCGACTCGCAGCCGTCGACTCGAGTGGGGAGTTCGATGGCCGAGTGGCGACGTGGCGCGGCGATCTGACGCTGACGTCCGGCGAACACGATCTCTCGGTGCTGACGCTCGCGGCCGACCCGATCGTCGTCGCTGGACGGATGCACGTGCGCGGCGGCGGTGCGCCGGAGCCGCGGCCGGTGATGTTCGTCGAAGTGGCGACGGGCGACGAAGCACAGCCGTGGCGCGGCGTTCCGTTGCTCGCGCGGCACGGCGCCGACGGGGCTTTCGCGTTCTTCGGCGAGACGACCGCGGCGGCGCTACGGCTGAACGTCGAGACCGAGCGGCGCTACGTGCCGGTCGCGCCGATTCCGATCGTCGCGGGTGTGCGGGACCTCGCGATCGAGTTGCGGCGGGGAGGCTCGGTGACCGCGAGCGTCGTCGTCGGGACGCAGATCGTCGAGCACTGCGTTCGGCCGGTGCTGTTGTCGATGGATGGCCTCGGCGACGCGGTCGTGCCGGCCGAGCACGAGTGGATCGGGGACGCGCCGATCGTCACCGAATACACGTGGCCGGCGGTCACGCCTGGTCGCTATCGACTCGTCATTCGCGCGCGTGGCGTGACGGCGCCGCTGCGGGAGGTGCACGACGTCGTTGTCGTCGACGGCGAGCGCAATGCCGACGCGCGGATGCAGCGGATGACGTTGCCCGAAGTGAAGGTCGTCGAGTTGCGCTTCCCGCAGGTCGCGCGCCTGCCAGCGCGGACCGGGATGGACTGTGCGATCTTCGTTCTCGACGGTGATGCGCCGACGCGGGAGTGCACGGTCACGTCGGAGATCGCGTGGTTCGTGTCGACGCGTCCGCTCGACTTCCTCGTGCGGATCGACGGGTATCGCGATCGCGTGCTGCGCGGAGTGTTCGAGAATCGCGTCGTCGAATGCGAACCGGCGATCGCGGTCACGTTGCGGTGTGAGGGCGCGGTCGCGGCTGTCGCGGGGGACGCCTGGACGTTCACGCTGACGCCGATCGACGACCCGTTGACGATGGCTGGCGTGCGCGTCTACGCGCCGGCGATCGGCGAGAGCCTGCCGCACCAGCCGGCGTACCGTTCGCCCGCGATCGCGGCGCCGCTGGTGGATGGTGTCGCCACGTTCGGCGTGCCAGCCGCGGGGCGCTATCGAGTCGGTGCAACGCGCGAGGTCGAGGTCGTGCCGGACGCGCTGACGATCGGGACGGACGGTGGAGCGTTCGTCGTGCGGGTGCGGGGAAAGTGAAACGAAAGTGCCAGGCACCTTTGTTTCACTTCCCCACGCAAAGTGAAACGAAAGTGCCTGGCACGAACGTGTCACCCGCCGACGGTCACCTCGAGACTGCCGGTGAACGACACGACACCGAGGCCGGCGCCGGCGGGGTCGAGGGCGCCGCCCTGCAGCCACAGCTTCTGGCCGGCGAGTTCGGGCAGGAATGGGATCGGTAGGTCGATCGCCGCCGCGCCGGTCGCGTCGCTCGTCGTCGCCAGCGTGACGGCGAACGGCACGCCGATCCGCACGACGCAGGTGCCGACGATCGTGAACCCGGTCCGCGACGCAAGCCCGACGAACGTCGGCGACTGCGTGCGCAACGCGCCGAGCTGCAGCCGGAACGCGCCGTTGCCGACGATCGGCGGGCCCGCCGTCACGAGCGACGGGATCCCATTCGTGCCGCTGCACCCGACGCCGGTCGGCACGACGCCCGCGGCGGCGAACGGGATCGTGTCGGTCGGCAACGCCGGCGCCGACGTCGGCGGCGCGCGGTGCCCGGTGATCTGCTCGAACGCGAACGCCAACGCGATCAGCCGCTTCTCGTCGAACGCGCGCCCCGTGAACGTGACGCCGAACGGCAGCGCCGGCTGCCCACTTCGCGGCGCGAACCCGGCCGGCACGCAGATGCTCGGGTACCCGGCGCGCGCCGGCATGTCGGCACCGTTGTTCGCCGGGAACAGCAACGCGTCGACGTCGTCGGGCGTCGACGGCACGCCGTCGGGACCGGCGAACGCCGCGTCGAGCGCGCCGCGCGCGAGCGCGATGTCGTTCGCACGATCCGCCAGATACCGCGTCGTGTCGGCGCTCGACGGCTGCGTGTCGTAGCGATCGGCCGCGACGAGGATCGACTGCCCGTAGCGCAGCGCGACGCCGGCGTTCGCGGTGTTGAACGCGATGATCTGCGCGAGCGACTGCATCGGCGCCGACGGCCCGAGACCGGCCAGGTACGCGTTCAGATCGCGCTTCAACCCGTAGATCAGCACCGACGACTGACCGGCGGCGGGCGGGTGCGAGACGGCGATGCCCGGCAGGTTCGTGTTCTGCAGCGGATACGACTCGAGGACCGTCGCTCCGGCGGCGCGCATCGCGGCGATCGCCGCCGCCCACAGCCGCTGTTGCTCGGTCCCGATTCCGAACCGCAGCACCGGAACGCCGATCCGCGCGCCAACCAGCGCGCCGCGATCGAGGAACTGCGTGTAGTCGGCGAAGCAGTTCCCCGGCTGCAGGCACGCCGCCGTCGCCGGGTCGTTCGGGTCGTGGCCGGCGATCGCGCCGAGCACGATCGCAGCATCGGTCACCGTGCGCGCCATCGGCCCGGCCGTGTCCTGGTCAGCCGTGATCGGCAGGATCCCGCTGCGCGAAACGAGTCCAACCGTCGGCTTGATGCCGACGACGCCGTTGCTGCTGCTCGGACTCAAGATCGAGCCCGACGTCTCCGAGCCGATCGCCACTGCCACGAGATTGGCCGCCGTCGCGATGCCGGAACCGGAACTCGAACCACCCGGCGTCGCGAGCGCGGCGCCGTTCGCCGCGCGCCGCGGGTCGTACGGATTGACACCGTGACCCCCGAGCGAGCTGTAGCCGCTCGGCATGTCGGTCGTCATGAAGTTCGCGAACTCGGTCAGCGTCGCCTTGCCGAGGACGACGGCGCCGGCCGCGCGCAGCCGCGCCGCCAAGAACGAGTCCCGCGGCGGCGTCGAACCGACGAGCGCGACCGATCCGGCGGTCGTCGGCATCGGCAGCGCGTCGATGTTGTCCTTCAGCAACACCGGAATGCCGACCAGCGGACCACGCCGTCGCTGGCGTTGGATCTCGACGTCGCGGTGGCGCGCTTCGTCGCGCCAACTTGGGTTCAGCGCGAGCACCGACGTCAGCGTCGGACCCGCGCGGTCATAGGCGGCGATCCGAGCGACGTAGCGCGAGGCGAGACCTTCGGCGGTCGCCAAGCCACTCTCGATCGCAGCGCGCAACTGCGGGATCGTCGCTTCGACGAGGTTCAGCGGCGGCGCATCGGTCGCCGACTGAGCGCGGAGATCAGAGAACGGCGCGAATGTGAACAGCGCGAACAACGCGACCGGCACGGACGAGGGGCAGGAGAGGGGCATGGGGCCTCCGCGGTTTCGAACGAGGGGCCGGGAGCATAGGCCTCGCGCGGCCCCGCGGCGGCGCGCCGCTCAGTAGTCGAAACGCGTGACCGCGACGTAGTTGCGCGGACCGATCTGACCGCCGCTGTCCGGCACGTCACGGCTGCGGCCGTGGATCCAGATCGTCCGACCGTAGAACGTCGGTGCCGACGCCGGCGCACTGCCGAGCGTCCACGTCTCCGCCGACGACAACACCGCTTGAATCGGCGTCGTCTGCGCGAGGTCGAGGACGAGCCACTGCCCCGACAGTCGCAGCCCGACGAACGTCGGCCGATTCGGGACCGGCATGCCGATCTGCGCGCGGGAGTACAGCGTCGAGTAGTCCGCGGGCGGGGCGACGAGGTTGACGAGCACGTCGGTCCGCAGCAGACACCCCGGTGGGAAGCCGAGCATGCCGACGTCGATCGGCAGCGGCACGCCGTGGTAGGTCGCGGCTCCCGAGCCCAGCATGTGCGCCGCAGCCAGCGAGTGCGGACGCAGTGGACCGCCTTCGAGGTGGACGCGCATCGTCGCGCCCGGCACCGCCGTCGTCGCGTCGACCCAGTGCAGCGGCGCGTAGCCCCCCGTCGTCCAGCAGCCGATGCCGAGCGGCGTCACGGTCCCCGGGATCACGTCGCCGAGTCGGACCGCGTCGCGACGCCAAACACCCGCCGCGACACCTTGAAAGCTGACGTCGACGCCGAGGTCGCCGCCGGTGTAGGTCCACGGCGTGCCGAACGGGACGACGACGCTGAACGGCGCCGCGCCGCCACCCGGTGGCGACGCTGCCGGCAGTTGGATCGGGCCGTCGTGCACGACGGTCGGCGGTTCGCGGAACAGCCGTCGGAACGTGACGGTCGGATGGGCGGCGCTGACGACGGTGCCGATGCTGACGACGAGGTGACCCGTTGCTCCGGCGTAGGTCGCACCGTGCGACGCGTCGCGCCGCCATGCGACGCCGCGCAGTCGAGCCGAGGCCGAGAACGGCAGCGTCGACGCCGCGCACAACGTCAGCGATCGCGCCTCCGGCGGCAGGGTCACGCCTGCCGGCATCGGCGACGGCGAGAACGGCGTGTCTTGCGATGCTTCGCCTCGAGCTTGCGCGTACGGGGCGGGCCATGTCGCGCTGGTCTGCGCGCGGGTCGGAGCGACGCACACCGAGGCGACGACGATCCCGAGAACCGTCGCGCATGGCGACGGACGAACGTGGAGAAGCGTCATCGGAGGGTCACCGTGATGTCGTCGTACAGAATCGTGTCGCCCGGGGAACCGCCGAGCAGTGCGAGCCGCGTGAACGTCGGCGACGCCGGCACCTGATAGACGATGTCGATCGGATGCCACGCGCCGTTGGTCGGCACGGTCACGTAGCGGTTGCTCGGAATCGCTTGGTTCCACCACGAGTCGCCGTCGCCGATCGCGATCCCCAGCAGGAACGAACCGCTGGCCGGGATCGCTTTCGCGTAGCCGCGGAGCGTGATCGTCCGTCCCGGCGGCAGCCACGTCAGATCCTTCAGCAGCAGGTGGCCCGGCGCCGTCGGAACGACGCGGACCGACCGCTGTCCGCTCGATCCGGGTCGGAGGTCGTTCGTCTCGATCGCCGTCCGGCAGTGGTACGTCGCCCAGAAGTCGGGTGTGACGACGAAGTCCGGCACCTCGCCGTGATTCCGTTGCACCGGTTCCTCGAAGTCGAGGTTGGCGAGGTTGTCCGACTCCCACCAGAGGTGCGGGTGGATCCGCAGGTCGTCGACAAGCACGTCGACGAGGCCCGTGTTGCCGCTGTGCTCGATCGACACGGTCGTCACGGCATCGCCCGTACGCACGGCGTGCAGCGGTGCGACGAACCACGTCCATTGCCCTGGCGGTGTGTCCGGCGTCAGCACGGTCTCGTGACCGGCGCCGGCGATTCGCACGCGGAGTTGCGCAGGGATCGCGCTCGCCGCGCGCAGCCATCCCGACACCGAGAGCCGCGTGCCGGGGCTGAGGCTCAGCTGCTTCGCGATCCGACCGCTGCCTTGCGTGCTGCGATACGCGAACGAACGCGCGCCCGACGACGACGGCGCCCGCGTCGTCGAGTCGGCACCGGAGATGCCGACGCCTTCGAAGAACGCCGGTGCACCGTCGGTGCGGACACCGGCTTCGAAGCCGAGGTTCTGGAGGTCGGTGAACTGCGTCGGGCTCGCGCGGTGCACCGTGATCGAACCCTGCCCGGTCGGCAGCGATTGGATCGGATCGAGTTCGATCGCGTTGCGGACTTCGATCGTGCCGCGGTTGACGCCGAGGTGAGGGCCCCAGAACCACTCGGTTGCCGTCGTCAGCACGAGCTGACGCGTCAGCACCGTGTCCAGCTCACAGCGCGCGACGCCGTGCACGACGATTCGTCCGTGCCAGTACCGCTCGAGACCCATCCCACCGACGGCGGCGTTCTTGATCCGCACGTGTCCGGACTCGTGCAGGAGGATGCTGTTCGCGACGACGCGGCCGTTGTACTGGTCGTCGCCTTCGATCGTCAGCAGTCCGCCGCCGGTGAAGATCTCGGCGAGCTTCGTCGCGCCGCGCACCGTCATGTTCGTCCCCGTGCCGCGCAGGTAGAGGCCCCACGCCGAGACGCGCGCGGAATCGTTTGCGGGCGCGCGGAACGTGACGTTGCCGATGCGGACACCGCAACCGGGCGGGATCGCATGCTCGCCCGGCACGCTGTGGCTCGGCAGGTGTGGGATCGACGCGTAGTGCTGGTTCCACGGTCCGACGGGCGTCGGCGACCCCGTCAGGTTCTCGCCGTGAATGTTGATCAGCAGCCCGTTCGTGTTGCGCAGCGTGACGTCGTACGGCTGCCCGTGCATCGACGTCTCGAACGTCGAGATCCACCAGAACGGCACGCGGACGTTGACCAGTTCCAATC
>JAEYTU010000633.1 GCA_023433825.1 Planctomycetota bacterium | reverse complement strand
TGCGTCCGCGCGAGCAACGCCAACCGGCGCGCCGCGAAGCGTTGCGGCGGCGTGCTGGCTTGCAGCAGCCGACGAACGACCAGCGCGTGACCGGCGCGCAGCAGGTACAGGCACCGGCGGTCGGTCTCGAGCCAGTTCTCGGGTTCGGCGTCGAACGGCGGCAGCGTCGCGAGGATGGCCTGTTCCTCGGCTTCGCGGCCGGTCACTGCGCACGTGAGTGCCTGCAACCATCGCAACGGCCGCGACAGTTCGCGACGCGACGCGGCCGCCCGCAGGTGTGCGTCGAGACGTTCGTAGTCGCCGATGTCGGCGAGATGGCCGGCATAGGCCTCGATCGCCGGTTGCAGGTCCGGATCGAGCGCGAGTGCGTTCTGCAGACGTCGTTCGTACTCGTCGTTGCCGACCGTCGGATGGACGCGAATCTGCTCGGCAGACTCGAGCTGTTCCAGCGCCTCGCGGCGTTGCGCGTCGGCGCGGGTCGCGGCCCACGCCGTCGTTCCGAGGGCCGCGACCAGCAGGACGAGGGCGACGATGGCCGCGGTCCGTCCGTGACGGTGTGCGCGCGTCAGCGCGCGCGCGACGCGGCGGTGGAACGGCGGGACGTGACGCGTCGGCGTCCCACCCGACGACAGCAGCGCCAGATCGCTGCGCAGCGCCGCGAGGTCCGGGTAGCGGTCGCGCGGATCGGGCTCGAGCCCGCGCATCAGGATCTGCGACAGTCCGACCGGGATTCCGGGCCGCAAGACGTGCGGCGGCACCGGCGGAACGCGGCCGATCCACGGCAGCGGATCGACGACGTGTTCGTCGCCGACCGTCGGGCGACCGGTGATCGCGCGGTAGAACGTCGCGCAGAGCGAGTACTGGTCCGAGAGCGGCGTCGCGACCGAACCGCGCGCCTGCTCGGGCGCCATGTAGATCGGCGTTCCCATCCGCTCGCCGGTGCGCGTCCACTGCGCGAGGCGATGCGCCTCCAACGCGACGCCGAGATCGGCGATGCAGGCCCCGTCTTCGCGCACGAGGATGTTGCTCGGCTTCACGTCGCGGTGGACGACACCGGCGGCGTGCAGGACTTGGAGCCCTTCGGCGGATTGGTCGAGCAATCGGAGCCACTCGGCGACCTCTGCGGGCGAGGCACCGACCGGCGCGTCGATCCGCCCGCGCGGCGCCGTCGGCGTGTCGGACGACGCCGTCGTCATCCGCTGCGCGTGGTCGAACAGCGTGCCGCCGGAGCAGTACTCCATTCGCAGGTAGGGCAGACCCTCGTGCACGCCGGAGTCGAAGCAGCGGACCAGACGCGGATGCGCGAGGCGGCGCAGCAAATCGGCCTCGGCGAGGAACCGTTCGCGCTGCGTCTCGTCGTCGGTCGCGTGCAGCACCTTCAGTGCGTAGACGTCGCCGGCGAACGCGATCCGATACACCGCGCCGTACGCACCCAGCCCGATCCGTTCGAGGACGCGATACGGCAGGGTCGAGTCGTGCAGCGGATCGAACATCGAGGCTGCGCAAGCTAGCAGGCCGTCGCGGCCGAGCGGACGTCTCGACCGGAGAACCGGTGGCACCGCGCGACGGGTCGGGCCTCAAGTCACCGCGAAGCGTCGTCGATAAGCCGCCGCGGCAGACGTGACCCTACGGGTTGCGTTGGCCGGCCTTGCCGACCCCGCCTGGGGGGGCTGGGTCGCTGGGCTGCGAAGGTCGTGCGGGAGACAGGGGCCTTCGCACCGGAGTCGTCGATCGTGGGGACGTCGGCGGCTTCCGGCGATGACCGTGGTGGGTTCGGGGGGACCTGTCGCGGCCAGGCGCTCGCGGTGCCTTCAGCACAGCCGCGAGACGTCCTTTCCCTGGGCCGGGAGTGCCGCGGGTCTTAGCGCGCAGCGCGAAGACCTTGAGCTGCGGCCCGATCGCGGGCCGCGATGGGTCACCGGACGTTCGCTTGCGCGTCGGTCGCCTCCGGCGAATGGCGCCGCGACGTCGACTCGGCGAGCAACTGGCGCAGCACGCACCGTTCGCCCTCGATCTCTTGCGCCGTGCGCACGCCCATGCGGCGCAGGACCGGCAGCGGGGGGCACCAGCCTTGGATCGCGTGCTGGAAGAAGAACGCCTGCACGCCGAGGCTCAGCAGCAGCCACTTCCGACGGTAGGTCGTTCCGAGCACGAGGCCGAGCAACGTCAGCGACGACGAGCCGGTCTCGAGGACGCGTTCGACGTCCCATTCGCGGTCGAGTTCGTGAAGGCGACGCGGGATCGCATCGGGGTGCTTCGCGAAGTACGCGATGCGCGCTTGCGTCGCTTCGCGAATCCGCGCGGCGGCGGCCGGGGTCGTGTTCTCGGACACTCGGTGGGCGGTCGTCGTGATCATCGTCGTCGTCTCGTGGGGGGCCGTTCGAACTCGAAATGGACTGTCGTGTGCGTGGCGTCTTGCACACGCCGGACCGGCAGCCCTCCGATCTCCCGACTGCCGCTCGTGCCGGGTGGATCCGCGGTCGGACCGCGGTCTGACCCCGGCGCGGGTGCGGCGACTCTACAAACGTGCACGCCGCGCGTCCGTGCTCGGACGGCGGGTGACGTCGTGCCATACTCTCCGCCCTTCGCACGCCGCAATCGGAGACCGTCGCCATCCTCACCGTCATTCTCGTCATCCTCGGCCTGACTCTGCTGAACGGAGTGTTCGCCGCTGCCGAGATCGCCATCGTGTCCCTGCGGCAGAGCAAACTGCAGGAACTCGTCCAACAAGGGAAAGCCGGCGCGCAGGCGTTGTCACGGTTGCGTGCGCGGCCGGAGCAGTTCCTCGCGACCGTGCAGATCGGCATCACGGTCGTCAGTGCCGCGGCGGCGGCGTACGGCGGCGATCAGCTCCCCGAGATGCTGACGCCGGTCCTGCAGCCGTGGCTCGAAGGGGTCCCGGTCATCGGCGACAGCGCGGACGACATCTCGTTCGGCATCGTCGTCGCCGGCATCGCCTACCTGTCGCTCGTGCTCGGCGAACTGGTGCCGAAGTCGCTCGCGCTGCGCGCGTCTCAGCGTTACGCGCTGGTCGTCGGCGGACCGCTGCTGCAGCTCTCGCGGATCGCGCGGCCGCTGGTGTGGTTCTTGACCGCGAGTTCGAACCTCGTGCTGCGCGTCTTCGGCGACAGCACGACGTTCACCGAGGCGCGTGTCTCGCCGGACGAGATCCAGCACATGGTCGACGAGGCCGAGCGCAGCGGTTCGGTCCGCGCCGGCTCCGGGGAGATCCTGTCGCGCGCGATCGACTTCGGTTCGCTGTCGGCGGCCGACGTCATGGTGCATCGCCGCTTCGTCGTCGGGCTACCGATCGACGCCGACGCGAATCGCGTTCGCGACGTCATGTTGAAACACAAGCACCGTCGCCTCCCGGTCTACGAGAAGTCGATCGACAACGTGCTCGGCTACCTGAGTTGGCGCGACGTCATGTCGAAGGTCTGGAGCGCGGAGCCGGTCGTCGTTCGCGACCTGATGCGGCCGGTGCACTTCGTGCCCGAGACGTTGTCCGCGCTGAGCTTGTTGCAGCAGATGCAGCAGAATCGCGCGCACATGGCGATCGCGCTCGAGGAGCACGGCGGCATGGCCGGGATCGTCACGCTCGAGGACCTCGTCGAGGAACTCGTCGGCGAGATCTTCAGCGAGCACGATCCGATCGAGCAGGGCGCGACGCGGCGTGAGCCCGATGGCGCAGTCGTCGTCCAGGCGAACATGACGATCCGCGACGTCAACCGCGCGTTCGACGTCGACCTGCCGGACGAAGGCGACTGGTACACGGTCGGCGGGCTCTGCACGCATCTCGCCGACGGGCGGATCCCGAACAAGGGCGAACGGTTCGGACTGCCCGACGGCACCGCGATCGAGATCATCGACTCGTCGCAGCGGCGCGTTCGCACGGTGCGATTGCGGCCGATGCCGCCGACCGTCAGCGCCTGATCGCGGTGGTCAGAGTTCGACGATCGAACTCGCGGTCGGCTGCGGATGCGTCCTGTCGCGTTCGTCGCGTTGGCCGACCGCCAAGCATGATTCTGAGAGGCTGTAAGCTCTCTTTCACAGCCTCTCAGAGCCCGAGGAAGCGTTTGATTCGCGAGACGAGCTGACCGGCGCGATCGCGAACGGCGGCTTGCTCGGCGGCCGGTGCGTCGCGCATCTCCTGGACGCTGCGAAGCCCGTGGCGGCGCACTTCGACGGTCTCGGCGATCTCCTGCGCGAGCTCCGGTCGGCGCTGCATCAGCCCCTGCATCGCCTCCTTGAAGACGACGAGTGTCTCCAAGTCCTCGATCGCGACGACGGTCGCGCTGCGAGGCTCGCCGGTCAGCAACGCCATCTCGCCGAAGAACTCGCCGCGGGCGAGGCGCGCGACTTCGCGATCGGCGCCGTCGGGCGTGCGCACGCGGACGAGCGCCGTGCCGCTGCGGATCACGTACAGCGCGTCGCCCGGATCGCCCTGGTGCACGACGTGCTCGCCGGCGGCGAACGTCTGGATCACGGCGTCGTGGCTCAACGCGTCGAGTTCCTCCGGCGTCAGCGGGACGAACACCGGGATCTGCGTGAACGCGTTCTTCGTCTTCTGCGCGGCGTCCTGCCGCTTCGGCGGCGGGACCTCGGTCTTGTAGACCGTGCGGATCGGGAACGGGATCGTCAGGCCGTTCCGCATCGCCGCGTACCAGACCTGCGTCATCAACTCGTTCTCGATGTCCTCCAGCCGGCCGAAGTCGTCGACGCAGTACTCGATCTCGTAGTCGATCGCCGAGTCGGCGTAGCGGATCGTCCGAACGTTCGGTGCCGGCTTCGCGAGTACACCGCGCGTCGACGCGGCGACCTGGGTCAGGATCCGCTTCACCTTGTTCGGTGGGTCGTCGTAGCTGAAGCCGATCACGTTGTTCGCCTCGTGGATCCGCGTCGGCCGACTGTAGTTGTAGATGTTCTCCTTCCCGAGCGTCGAGTTCGGCACGACGACCATGTCGTGCTCGCGCGTCTTCAACCGCACCGAACGCCACGTGATCTCGACGACCTCGCCGTACAGGTCGCCGACCTTGATCCAGTCACCGACGGCGACGCTGCGCTCCGACATCAGCGCGAGACCGGCGAACAGGTTGCCGAGCGTGTCCTGCAGCGCCAGACCGACGACCAGCGAACCGACGCCGAGTGTCGCGAGCAGCCCGCTGAGGTCGGTGCCCCAGACGCCAGCCACGACGAACACCGAGCCGAGCACGACGAGCAGCACGCGGACCAGGTCGACGAACAGCGTCGGAACGCGCGCGCGCATTCGCTCTTCGACCAGCACGCCGAGTGCGAGTGCGCGCAGCAGCGACAGCGAGACCCAGATCGCCGAGACGCCGAATGCGGTGCCGAGCAGCCGGACGGTCGTCGCGTCGTCCGGGAGATCCGTCGCCGTCCGGATCAGTGCGTAGGCGAGTGCCGTCGGGATCAGCAGGTTGCGCAGCGCGCGCAACGGCCCGGCGAACACCTTGCTGCCGCGATCGGCGACACGAACGCCGAAGTTCGCGGCGACGAAGGCGGTGACGCCGCCGAGGAGGATCCAGACCCAGGTCGGCGGCATCGGTGACGCTGCGTCAGCTCAGAGTTATGGAGACGAAGTCTCGCGGTCGGCTGCGGATGCCTCTTGGCGCGTCCGTCGCGTTGGCCGACCGCAGCGCATGATTCCGAGCGGCTGTGGGCTCGTGCCGTTCACAGCCTCTCATTCGGCCTTGACGACGGAGCGGTAGCGCGCCGTTCGCTGCGCGACGACGGCCGCATCGACGGGCTTCGACGTCGGTTTCGCGTCGGCCATCCGATCGCTCGGTGCCGGGTGCGTCGCGAAGAACCCACCGTCGCCGCCGGTGCCGGCCATCCGTTGCAGCACGCGCTGCAATGCCTCGGGGTCGTAGCCGGCCGCCGTCAGGTAGCGAACGGCCGCGCCGTCCGCCTCGGTCTCGGCTTCGCGGCTGTAGCCGTTCACGACCAACGTCTTGACGACGTCCTGCACCGAACTGTCGAAGACCTCCGTCAACTTCTGCAGGTCCTGCTCGCTCATCGTCGCCTGCGCAGCGGCGGTGCCGAGGTAGAGGAACGCCTCGGTCAAGTTCGCCTGTTGGATCGCGGCGAGTCCGTGACGGTGGGTGACGTGCCCGATCTCGTGCGCGAGGACGGCCGCGAGTTCGTCCTCGCTCGCCGTCTGACGGAGCATCCCGCGCGTCAGCAGGATCGTCCCGCCCGGCGCGGCGAACGCGTTGACCTCGTCGGTCTCGAGGACGGCGAACGAGTAGCCGTCGAACGTGTGCCGGACTTCGTCGCAACCGGTCACGATCGCCTGCCCGACCAAGTTGACGTAGTCCTGCAGTGCCTGGTCGTCGGACACGACGTAGCGCGGCTCGGAGAGGATCTGCGCGGCGACGGCGCGGCCGACGTAGTGCTCCTCCGACGGGTCGAGGTCGGTGAACGCCTTCCGCGCGCGATTGACGCCGCGCACGCTCTTGCCGAGCACGGTGTCCTCGGTCGTCGATTCCTCGAGCGCCTGCATCATCTGCTGACAGCCGACGGCGGCGAGCGCCGTCGCGAGAACGACGGCGACGATGGCGACGCTGCGCTTCATCGCGCCTCCTCGTGCAGCTTGCCGTCACGAACGAACGTCGCGACGGACGCCTCGCTCGGCTTGCGTCCTTGGATCCGGTCGACGATCGCGAACGCCGCAGCCAGTCCGGGGCTCGTCTCGCGATACCGCTTCTCGACTTCCGGGTTGAAGCCCTTGCGCGCCGCGGCCGTGTCCGACGCCGAGTAGTTCTCGCGAACGCCCTCGCCGGACATCCGGACGTCCTGCCGTTCGGTGACGTCGCTCTGGTGGATCCAGCCGGTCACGCGGTCGCGCGTCGCGCGGATCCACGCGCCGGACTTCTCGTTCTGCACGAGCCGGTCGCCTTCCTTCAGTTCGGCGACGGCCGTCGACAGCATGCGCTTCTGCTCGCGCAGCTTGGTGACCTTCTTCGTGACGGTCAGTGTCGCACCCTGTTGGGGGGCGCTCGGACCGGCGGCGAGGCAGAGGAGGATCGGGAGAGCGCCGACGACCAACGTGGCGCGGCGAGATCGGACGGTGCGCATGGATGTGCGGGGGTGGCGGAGCGGCGCGGGAGCGTAGGGGCGAGACGATGTGTCGGCTACTTGCCGTCCAGCGCCAGAACGCCGTCGAACGCCGGGTCGGCGGCGAGTCGGAGGTGCAACTGCGCGACCGGATCGTTCGGACGCAGCGCGGCCGCGGCGCGCAGCAGTGCGACGGCATCGGGCGCGCGTCGTTCGACGGCCGCCATCGCCGCGTCGAACGCCGCGAGGTGCGCGCGTTGCGCCGCGTCGAGATCGGCGTGCCGCGCGATCGGCTCGAAGACGCGGACCGGCGCGTCGCGTCCGACGACCTTCAACCGCCCGACCGGCCGGCACGCGAACTCGTCGGCGACGCTGGCCGCCGTCGCCTCGCTGATCAGGCACCGAACGCCGAACGCCTTGCCGGCGCCCTCGAGCCTAGAAGCGAGGTTCACGGTGTCGCCGATCGCCGTGTAGTCGAAGCGGCGGATCGACCCCATGTTGCCGACGACGGCGGGTCCGGTGTGCAGACCGATTCGCATCCCGAGCGGTGCGCGACCGTCGGCGACGAGTCCGACGTTCAGCCGGTCCAGTTCGGTCAGCATCGCCAGCGACGCGCGCAACGCCGCCGCCGCGTGATCGGCGCGCACGGCGGGCGCGCCGAACAGCGCCATGATCGCGTCGCCGATGAACTTGTCGATCACGCCGGCCTGCGCCATGACGTGATCGCCCATGCGCGTGAAGTAGTCGTTCAAGAACGCGACGACCTCTGCCGGCGCCATTCGCTCGGCCATCCGCGTGAAGCCCGACAGGTCGGCGAACATGACCGTGATCGGTTGCGTGCGGCCGCCGAGCTGCAATCCGGACGGATCGCGCAGCACCTCGGCGACGATCTCCGGTGCCATGTACGACG
>JAEYTU010000615.1 GCA_023433825.1 Planctomycetota bacterium | reverse complement strand
CACCGACTCGCACACCGTCATGATCAACGGTCTCGGCGTCGTCGGCTGGGGCGTCGGTGGGATCGAGGCCGAGGCCGTCATGCTCGGCCAACCGGTCTACATGCTGATGCCGGAAGTCGTCGGCTTCGAACTGACCGGCGAACTGCCGCCCGGCGCGACGGCGACCGACCTCGTGTTGACCGTCACGCAGATCCTGCGAAAGCGCGGCGTCGTCAACAAGTTCGTCGAGTTCTACGGTCCCGGCGCGCGCACGATGACGCTCGCCGACCGCGCGACGATCGCGAACATGGCGCCGGAGTACGGCGCGACGATGGGTTACTTCCCGGTCGACGAGGAGACGGTCCGCTACCTGCGTCAGACCGGACGTCCGGAGTCGCACGTGCAGTTGGTCGAGACGTACTTCCGCGCGCAGGGGATGTTCGCGACGGCCGACGCGCCGACGCCGGAGTTCACGTTCACGCTGTCGCTCGACCTCGGATCGATCGAACCGTCGCTCGCCGGACCGAAGCGTCCGCAGGACCGCGTGCCGCTCGCGTCGATGGCGAAGGAGTTCGCGGCCAGTCTGCGAAAGTCCCCCACCGAACGCGGATTCGGACTCGACGAGAAGTCGCTCGCGCGGACCGCGCCGGTCGCCGACTCCGACGCGACGCTGACACACGGTGCGGTCACGATCGCCGCGATCACGTCGTGCACGAACACGTCGAATCCGTCGGTCATGGTCGGCGCCGGCCTGCTCGCGCGGAACGCCGTGCGTCGCGGGCTGAAGGTGCCGCCGTACGTCAAGACGAGCCTCGCGCCGGGCTCGCGCGTCGTCACCGACTACTTGAAGCGTGCAAAGCTGCAGCAGCATCTCGACACGCTCGGGTTTCAGACCGTCGGCTACGGCTGCACGACCTGCATCGGCAACAGCGGACCGCTGCCGCCCGCCGTCGCGACGGCCGTGCGGCAAGGCGATCTCGTCGCGGCCTCGGTGCTGAGCGGCAATCGCAACTTCGAAGGCCGCGTCAATCCCGACGTCCGCGCCAACTACCTCGCGTCGCCGCCGCTCGTCGTCGCCTATGCGCTCGCCGGCACCGTGACGAAGGACCTGACGAAGGAGCCGCTCGGCACCGGCGCCGACGGCCGTCCCGTGCACCTGCACGAGATCTGGCCGACCCAGCAGGAGATCCGCGACGTCATCGCGCAGAACCTGACGCCGCAGATGTTCCGGGACGAGTACGCGTCAGCGCTGGAAGGCCCCCCGATCTGGCAACGGATCGAAGCTGCCGACAGCAATCGCTACCCGTGGAAGGACGCGAGCACCTACATCCAACGCCCGCCGTACTTCGACGGGATGACGCGCGCACCGGGGACGATCCAGCCGATTCGCGGCGCCCGCGTTCTCGTCATGGTCGGCGACTCGGTCACGACCGATCACATCTCGCCGGCCGGATCGATCAAGACCGACAGTCCGGCGGGCCGGTTCCTGCAGTCGCTCGGTGTCGCGCCGAAGGACTTCAACAGCTACGGCGCGCGCCGCGGCAACGACCGCGTCATGACGCGGGGAACGTTCGCGAACATTCGCTTGCGCAACCTGCTCGCGCCGGGCACCGAGGGCGGCGTCACGCGCCACCTGCCGACCGGCGAAGTGCAGTCGATCTTCGACGCCGCGATGCGATACCAGGAGACGCGCACGCCGCTCGCCGTCCTCGCCGGCAAGGAGTACGGCACCGGTTCGAGCCGCGACTGGGCCGCGAAGGGCACGTTCCTGCTCGGCATCCGCTTCGTGCTCGCCGAGAGCTACGAACGCATTCATCGAAGCAATCTCGTCGGGATGGGCGTTCTGCCGCTGCAGTACGAGGACGGCGCGTCGGCGCAGAGTCTCTCCCTGACCGGCGAAGAGACGTTCACGCTCGAGATCGACGACGACCTGCGGCCGAAGCAGCGCGTCGCGATCGGCGTCGTCGACGCGGCGACGGGCACGGAGCGGACGATCCACGCGATCTGTCGGATCGACACCCCGGTCGAGGTCGACTACTACCGCAACGGCGGGATCCTGCAGACCGTGCTGCGGAAGCTGCTGTGATGCGGGCCCGATCGTCGATCCGGGCATCGCTGGCCGCGCTGCTGGCCGCCTTGTTGTTCGCGTGCACGACGACGACGGCGCCCGCGCCAGCCGATCGACTCGAACGTGCGGCGGTCGGTGCGCGCGCGCGGCTCGTCGAGGCCGACGTCGCGGCTGCGATTCGATCGGAGGACGGCCCGTCGCGTCGCTGGCCGGGTTCGGCGAACCTGCTGTTCGGTGCGCGGTGGTTCGAGAGCGACCTGAAGCCGGTGCGGAATCAGGGGATGTTCGGCGCCGACGTCGCGCTGGCGCCGGGGCACTGGCCGGTGCAACTCGAGGCCGCAGTGCTGGCGTCGGGTGCGACCGACGAGAACGTGCAGGGGACGTTCGCCGACGAGTCGGCGTCGATCGGGGAACTGTCGTTCGGCGTCCGCAAGACGTTCGGCAAGATGCGCGTGCGGCCGTACCTCGGCACGGGGATCGCGTTCTCGCACATCGAACGCACGCGTGTCTTCGATGGCATCGAACGCGACGACGACGACACGGCGATCGGCGTCTATGCGCACGCTGGCGTCGGCGTCGCGATCACGCGGCGACTTCAGGTCGGCATCGACGTGCGCGGGACGTTCGGGCCGTCGTACGACCTGTTCGGGCGCGACGACGACGCGTCGAGCCTCGCATTCGCCTTCTTGTTCGGCTGGCACTGGTGACGCGCGAGGCGTGACGCGCGGCGATTGGCGCGTTGCCACGGGGAACACGTCGCGATCCGGGCTGCACGCGGCGCGGAACGCCGCATCGATCGGTACAGAAACTCCGCAGAGTGCGCCCCACCGCCGCGGCGGGATGCCATAGGCTTTGGCGCCTCGCCTTCCGGTCCTGTCGCCGGTCGCGCGAAGACTCTCCCTTCTCTGACCGCCTCCCCAGGCGAAACCTCATGCAAAAGCTCCCCATCTTCGCCAGCGCTCTGCTCGCGCTCGCCACCCTCGCTCCGGCCCAGTCCCCGCTGACGACGACGCTCGCCGGCGGCAACGGTCTCGGCACCAACGCCGGTGTGTTCTTCAACCTGACCGTCAATCCGGGCGGCGTCACGCTGACCGGTTTCGACGTCCACGTCGCCGGGACGACCGTCGGCAGTCTCGACCTCTTCCTGATCCCCGGCGGCACGCACGTCGGCAACGAAGGCATTGCCGCCCCGTGGATCCTCGTCGGCAACGCACCGCTGACTGGGCTCGGCGCGAACCAATGGACGAACGCCGTCCTCGGGTCGCCCGTGCCGCTCAGCGCCGGCAACTACGCCGTCGGCCTCCGCTACAACAACTGCAGCCCGAACTACACGAACGGGAACGGCACGAACCAGACCTACAGCACGGCCGAGATGACGTTGAACGCGGGTTCCGCGCTCGGCACGCCGTTCAACGGCGGCACGGCGATCACGCCGCGCGTCTGGAACGGACGGATCTACTACACGAACGGTGGCTCGTCGCAGTTCGCGAGTGCGTCGTCGATCGGCACCGGCTGCGTCGCTGGCGCGTCGTCGTTCTACGAGGAGTTCGCGGTCGGCACGGCTGACCTGACCGGTCGCTCGATCCTGATGACCGTCGCGGGCGGCGGCTACGCCGTCACCGCGGGCAGCACGTCGTTCTTCACCCACACGGTGCCGGGTCTCGGACTCGGTGACGACACGGTGTCCGCCGCGCAGACGCTCCCGTTCACGATGCTGTATCCGGGTGGCACGACCAACTCGTTGCGCATCGACTCGAACGGCAGCATCTACCTCAGCGCCAGCGGCGCGAGCGACTTCTCGCCGACCGTCGCCGAACTGCTGAGCGTTGGACCGCGCATCGCGCCGTTCTGGCTCGATCTCGTCTGCGACGGCGCGACGAACACGGCCAACGTCTACTTCGAAGTCGACACGGCCTCGAACACGGCCTACGTCACCTGGCTGGCCGTGCCGCAGTACCTGCAGCCGGCGAACCTCGTCACGGTTCAGGTCGCGATCACGGCGGCGACCGTCGAGATCCGCTACCAGACCGTCGGCAACCCGACCACGACCGCGATCACGGGCTTCAGCCCAGGTGGCGGCGCTCGTAACCCGGGGAACCGCGACATCACCGCCACGCTGCCGTTCGTCACGCAGGCCGAACAAGCCCCGCTGGCGCTCGCCGCAAGCGCGCGTCCGTTGATCGGCACGACGATCAACCTGAACACGACGAGCGTCCCCGCTGGCGCGCTTTCCGGCGTGAACCTGCTCGGCGTCGCGCTGCTGCCGACTCCGATCGACCTCGGCGCGATCGGGATGGGCGGCTGCACGCTGTACACGAACCCGATCGTCAACCTGCCGATGACGCTGACGCCGCCGACCGGCACGCTGCCGCTCGCGCTGCCGAACAACTCGTTCCTGCTCGGCCTGCAGCTCTACCTGCAGTCCGCGGTCGTCAGCCCCGGATCGACGTCGCTCGGCATCATCATTTCGAACGGCCTCGAGCTGAAGCTCGGCAACGCCTGATCGACGCTGCCCGGGCGCGCGCCGTGCTGGCGCTACGCCTGGGCGCGCATCGGCTCGCATCCTCGACGATGCGTCTGCGACGTCGCATCGCGACGTCGACGGAACCCACCGACGCCGACGCGCGTCGGTGGCGCGCAGATTCCCCCTGCATCGTCCCTACCTCGTCAGTCCGGGCAGCACGTCGTTCTTCACGCACACGGTCCCCGGGCTCGCGTTGACGGACGACGTCGTCGCTCCACCGCAGACGTTGCCGTTCACGCTGCAGTACCCGGGCGGGTCGACGAACACGATCTGGATCTGTTCGAACGGCTTCGTCTACCTGACCGCGAACACGGCAGCCCCTGCGACCGGATCGCCAGCCGCGTTGATGACCGGCGGGCCGCGGCTGTCGCCGTATTGGATGGATCTGCTTCCCGACGGCGTGACCAACACCGCGAACGTCTTCTACGAAGTCGACCCGACGACACAGACGGCCTACGTGACGTGGCTGAACGTCCCCCAGTTCAACCAGCCCGGCACGTCGAACACCGTGCAGATCGCGATCCGCGCGGCCGACATCGAGTTCCGCTACCGGAACTGCGCGAACGCCGCGTCGACGACCTTGGTCGGTTTCAGCCCAGGAGCCAGCAACCGTGACCCGGGAACTCGCGATCTGACGGCGACGTGGCCGTTCATCACGCGGCCCGACTTGTTCCCCCTGACGCTCGCGAGCAATGCGCGCCCGCGGCTGGGATCGACGATCGTGCTCCAGACGACGCGTGTGCCGACCGGAGCGCTCGGCGCCGCCTTGATGCTCGGGGCGACGGCGCTGCAGCCGGCGCTCGATCTGACGGCGATCGGCATGCCGACGTGCTTCCTGCACACGACGCCGCTGCTGCAACTGCCGGTGACGGTCAGCGGCAACTCGGCGCCATTCACCCTGCCGATTGCGAACAACCCGACGTTCACCGGCGTTCCGCTGTTCTTCCAGTCGGTCGCCGTCCATCCGTCGTCGACGCCACTCGGCGTTCTCGCGTCGAACGGTCTCGAAGTCCGCTTCGGACCGAACTGACGAACGCGCCGACGTTCGCATTCCGCGAACGCCGGCGCTCCGCGTGCCACTCGCGTCAGTTGCCGACGACGAGGTGCAGTCCCTGGCTGAACGACGCGATGCCCAGGTACGACCCAGCGGTGTCGGCGACGGCCCACTGGAAGAAGACCTCACGCCCGACGAACGCCGGATTGTTCGGCACCGGCACCGGGATCTGCGCGGTCCCAGCACCGTCCGTCATCGTCGCGACGGCGACGATCACCGGCAGCTCCAGGTAGAACGTGCACCCGCCACCGAGCACCGTCTCTGCGCGCACCGCGTGCGCGAACAACGCCGATGCACTGCTCGGTGCCGCCTGCGTGACCCGCGCCGCGAAGCTCGCGTTGCCGATCAGCGGCAGACCGACGCCCGAGAGCACCGGAACGAGTCCACCGGTCCCCGCGCAGCCGACGCCGAACGGTTCGGCGATCGACCCACCGACGACACCGAGCTTCATCGACCACAGTTCGATGCCGTTCACGCCGTCGTTCGCCGAGAACCAGACCGTGTTGCCGATCCGGACGAAGTTCGCCGGCGACGAGCTGGCGGAACCCGGACGAATGTCGAGCAGCAGGCTCGTGCCCGCCGCCGTCCCGTCGGTCTTCCAGAGGTCGAGCCCGGAGTTCGTGTCGTTCGCCGGGAAGATCGCACGAACGTTGGCGCCTGCCTCGGCGATGACGCCGGCGACACCGGAGAACGCACCGGGACCGACTTCGGTCACCATCGCCGTTCCGGCCGGCGTTCCGTCGCTGCGCCACAACTCGTAGCCCGTCGCCGGCTGCGTCGCGCGGAACAGCAGCGTCGACCCGAACGCGACCATCGACGTCGGCGTCGAGCTGCCGGTACCGACGTTGATGTCGGCCAGCAGGATCGTTCCGGCCGTCGTCCCGTCCGTCACGTACAGCTCACGACCCAGCGGGGTCGTCAACGCCGTGAAGTACAGCAGGCCGTCGGCGACGGTCAGGTTCGTCGGCGACGAGCTCGCGGTGCCGACGTTGATGTCGGCGACGAGGACCGTCCCGGCGACCGTGCCATCGGTCTTCCACAACTCGGTGCCGCTGCCCGGCGCCGTCGTGCCGTCCGAGGCCGTGAAGAACAGCGTGTTCCCCATCGTGACGAGGTTGCTCGGCGACGAGCTCGTCGTGCCCGGGTTCAAGTCGAGGAACAGCGTCGTGCCGGCGGTCGTGCCGTCGGTCGTCCACAGTTCACGACCGCTGGTCGTCGACTCGAGTGCCGAGAAGAACACCTTTCCGGCGAACACGACGAACGACGTCGGACTGGAGCTCGACGTTCCGGCGTTGATGTCGGCGACGAGGACCGTCCCCGCGACCGTTCCGTCGGTCTTCCACAGCTCGGTGCCGGCGGCTGGCGCCGTCGTGCCTTCGGCTGCAGAGAACAACAGCACGTTGCCGAACGACGTCAGGTTGGCGGGGCTGGAGCTGCTGGTGCCGGCCTGGATGTCGGCCAGCATCATCGTTCCGGCCGCCGTCCCGTCGGTCACCCACAGTTCGCGTCCGGCCGCGGCCGTGATGGCCGTGAAGTACAGCTTGCCCTGGTGCACGGTCAGGTTGAGCGGCGACGAACTCACGCTGCCGGGGTTGATGTCGGCGACGAGCACCGTGCCGGCCGAGGTTCCGTCCGTGCGCCACAACTCGGCGCCATTCACACCGTCGTTGGCCGAGAAGTAGACGTGGTCGCCGTAGGCCGTGAATCCAGACGGCGACGAACTCGACGCGTCCGCGGGGTTGATGTCGAGCACGAGTGCCGTGCCGGCAGGCGTACCGTCGGTCGCCCACAGTT